>JBCDBE010000045.1:0-25819 GCA_039184365.1 Bacteroidota bacterium
GACAGTTTTTTGGTATTTGATCGGACCAAGGAGAAATTTGATTTCCCCATGCACTATCATCCGGAATTTGAATTGAATTATATTTCGAACGGAACCTGTCTTAGAAGGGTTGTTGGAAATAGTATTACGGAAATTGGGAGTAAAGAACTGGTTTTGATAGGCCCAAATTTGGAACATTGCTGGGAACAGCACAATTGCTCCCAAAAAGAAATACACGAGATTACCGTACAATTCCAAAATACTTTACTCCCTGAAAATTTATTGATGCGGGGAATCATGAGACCCATAAAGAAGATGTTGGAAAAGTCGAGGAGGGGAATCGTTTTTTCCGAACGGGCCATACATCATGTGGAACCTCGACTTGTCACCGTTGCCAAATTGGATGGGTTCGATTATTTTACAGAGTTATTGTCCATATTATACGATTTGGCCATTTCTAGAAATCAAATCGTGTTATCGACAGCCATGGCAAGATTTCAAAATGGAATGGACAATAATAAACTTCACAAGGTCAATATTTTTATTGAAAAGAACTATGACCGTAAGCTTACATTGAGGGAAGTTTCTGATTTTTTGAATATGACCCCTGTTTCCTTTAATCGTTTTATAAAAAAACATACGGGTAAAACCTTTGTTGAATACTTAAATGACGTTAGGATTGGCAATGCGTGCCGCCGGTTAATTGAAAACGATGATACAATTTCTACCGTTGCATATGCCTGTGGTTTTAATAGTATTGCTAACTTCAATAGAACATTCAAAAGGATCAAAGGATGTTCCCCGACCAAATTTCGAAATGATTTTTGGGGAATTAAGAAAGTTCTTTAAACCAATAATTGGTTTATTTAAATTGATAGGATGCAGGAGAACTTACCGTTCCACTGGCGTTTACTGATTTAACCTCAAAATGACCCGAAGTGTCTTCCAGAAGATATTTTGTGCCATAGGCCTGATGGACAAATTCCCCATCCTTAAAAATGTTGTAGGCCACGACCCAGCTTCCTTCATCAGGGTCTTCTGAAGGTTCCCAAACCAAATACTTCCCGCTATTGGTTCCAACCAGTTTAATGTTTTGGGGCGTGCCGGGGGGTGTTTTATCCAATTGCGGAGCGTCACCCATCATCAAGACTTCAATTTCTTGCGCAATCAATTCATCTTCCCGCTTCTTTTGGATATGGCCTTGTTTTCGGTCAACCCTATTGTCCCAAGAACACGCGCCTTTATCCGTCAAAGTGATGGTACCATTGGTAAAAGCGGTGTAGTTTTCCCCTTCTCCCAGAATCGCATAGTGCAGGGCGATTTGGTCGTTACTATGCCTTGTAATACTTTCCGCACCTCCCCGGTATTCAAAGTGTTTCTCATAGCTCACCCGTGCTATGTGGCTTTCAGCAAGATTTTTTAGACCCTGTCCTGACATTACATTTCCGTTATTGGCATTGAAGTAATCGCCGTTCCCATTTTCCCAACCTGAGGCGACAAAGGGGGCTGGACAATTTTCTATCACATAGCGGCACATGCGGTTTCGTTCTTCGTTAAGGCAGGACCAATCGGTGTAAGAGCAAAGATGGTCGGCGCCACCCCAATTGGTGCGATCCCAGCCTTTATTGTCCAAAAAATTGCCGCCCATGGTAGCAATTAAGGCCACTTTTTCGGCTACCAATTGTTTTCCAGTTTTAGCACTGATTTCATCTGGCCCAGATTTCAATAGGCCATACAGATTGTGCATGGTGCCCACTACAATTATGGTGATGCTGGAATCTTGTGCACTTTCCAAGACTTCACGGTATAGTTTCACACCATCCAAAGATTCTTCCCAATTCTTCAATGGCCGAGGATAATCTCTGGCGATATGAAAATCATAGGTGTTTTCAGTGGCATGAATTTTTTCAGCATATCCCTTGTAATCTCCAACGGGAATGCTTGGTCTATTATAAAACTGGTTGATTGCACTGATACAAAGGGCAGATTCTTTTTGGTTGGTTGAGTTTACGACGGCCAAAATATCACACTCCCCATGGGTTGCCATGGTTTGCAACATGGCCATACAGCCCACATCATCAGGATCAAAGGAGGGGTCGGTGTCCAAAATGACTTTTTTCTGTGCGTTTGCTGTGAGTGTGAGTAAAGCGAATAAGAGATACATCTTTTTCATTTGTTCTATCTATTTTTTTGATGGTCGGATTATATTTTACTTAAAAATCACCTAACATAAATTTTTCGATTTCGGCTTCCATTTTTTCTTTTGGCCATTGAAGCACGAGGTACGAATGTTTTGAGGTGGTTGACGCCTCCCATGTATTGCGCCCCTCATCATCTGGAATGCAGATGCCGTTTTCACTTCGGGTCCAATACTTGCCTACACCATCCCTAACCGCATAGAGCACGGCAGTCTGGTCATAGGTGGAATTATCATAGATTTTTCCTTTGAACTGATGGTTCAACCAAGGGGCATTTTTACTAAAATGGTAAAACCCTAAATTCAATGGAGAATCTTTAGGGAGTTCATTAAACACCTCGCCCGTTTTGATGTCCAAACCGATTTCATACCCTAAAAAAGTAATGGAAACATCTTCAAGTTTGCTCAGGACATCTTTGGTGACACCAAGCATATTGCCATCAAAATTCCATTCCCGTCGTTCTCCTGTAGGAAATTGCCCTCCCATGATGACAAGTTCCTTCACTTTTGCTCCGATAAGTTCTTGACCGTTACGTGTTGAATGAACATCTGCTTTGGAATCAATAAGCCTTTTGATATTTAACAAAGGACCAACCGTAACTAAGGTGATACTTTGGTCCTCAGCTTCCCCAAGAAGTTTTCGATACAGTGCTGTAGTTTCGGTAGCGTTTTGATAAGAAGTGTCATGAGGAAGGTTATCGGCCAGTACCTTGGTATGGTTCCATTCCGTAATTTGTACTTCTTCTGACCTACGACCGATAGGAATGTCTGGATTTCCATAATAGGTGTTTGTGGCATCCACAGCGCTAACCGCGTATTTTTCAGTACTCCAGCACATGACTGCCAATAGCTCGCATTCCCCTTTATTTTGAAAATTATTCAACATGGCAAGTGCTCCCAAATCATCGGCATCGCCACCGAAGTCCGTGTCAAATATGATTTTGGGCTGCCCCAATAGCTGAACACTTAGAAAAAGCATCAATCCCAAAGTCAAAACCATATCGTGTTTTTGTTGCATTTTCATCCTCAATCGTTTATGGTGTTCTCCAAAAGTTGATAGGTAAGGGCATCGTGGGTTTGGTACCTAAAAATGTCCATATCACCATCGCCGTCATAATCGATGGCTTGACCATTGTAAATGCCTTCCTCCGAGATTACCATAGGTTCCCATATTGTATAATTCTCCTTAGAAAGGAACAGGGTTATCGGAAAGGTTTCGTATTCCAAGCCCTGTGCTCGGGACTTGTTCACGCCCGCCAACACATCAAAATCGCCATCCAAATCAAAATCAAAAACCTGAAGGGTATGGCAGGCAGGAATACTATCTGAAATGACATGCTCTTTCCATACATCCTCTGTTTTTTTATAATAGGAGAGGGGAAAACCAGCACGTTCCGAATGACTGACAAAGACTTCACTTTGACCATCGTTGTCCAAATCCCTCAAAAAGGTTTTCGTACCGTTTCTTGACCAATCACCCGTTTGATTGTTCCATTTTTCATCAATGTTTTCAGTGCTCCAATCAACATTCAAATCTTCACCAGGACTTTGGAACAAATGCCCTCCAGCAACAATATCTGGAAACCCATCGCCATTGACATCACCTACATCCATTCCCTCATGTAGGTTGCCATAATTCTTATATTCCTGAACCATGGTCCAGTCATCAGCTCCATTTTGTTGAAAAATACGCAAGGAACTGAACTCAAAGCACAAAGTGGCAACATCCATTTTGCCGTCCTTGTTAAAATCAGCGATGCTGACATCCTTGATGAAATTAGGAGCTTCACCTATAGGATGAGCCTCCCAACTCGGGTTTTCATACCAGAAGAGTATTGATGGTTCATTGGCAGCCTCCCACTCCCCACTGTGATGGGCAGCCATAATATCAATATCTCCATCACCGTCCATATCGGTGGCTTCCAAATCCCCCATGGCCAATTCTTCGGGAATATCAATTAGGGTTTTGGCCCAAACGCCTTTTTCTTTTTGACCTTCGTAATAGCCTAGTTTTCCTCCATACCCATTGTTGTCTATAAATAGTAAGTCGGCAATATCGTCACCCGTAAGGTCAACGGGATCCGTGGCCCACAAAAAGATCAATGAGTCTGCAATGGTAGTCTGTTCAAAGGCCAAGACCTTGGTTTTTGGAACCTCGTTTTCAATAGGAGGTTTCTTTTGTTCCTTGCAACTCAACCCGACTAAAATCAAGGTCAGTAAAGCAAATGTTAGTGTTGTTCTCATTTTTATTCGGTTACGATTGTTTTCAAAAACTCTGAAAGAACTTCATGCTGGTTTTTGTCCATGATTTCTTTTGGATATAGGCCGATAATGAACTTGTTGCTTCCAGATAGTAATGGATTGGTGTCTTCTCCACGGCCAAAACCAAAAACGGTCATCCCATCTTTACTTTCAATGCCGTTTTTGCTATTGCCCAAATAAGAAACCAGTCCTTTTTCTGGGGTATTCGTTTTATGCAGCATGAAAAAAGTGACATCAAGGTTTTGAGCACCAACATAGGCCCATTGCAGCGGTTGGAATTGCGCCTCACCTTTATAAAAATTGGGAGTGTTTGAATTTAGTGCTTCGGTATCCGTGCCGAAGTAATACATGCTTGGCTTGAATTTTCCACCAGGAGTACCTTCATATAAAAACCAATAGTTGCGATGGGGGTTGGCTTTTAGAACTTCCAGTTCTGCATGGGAGTCATGAAAGGTCCATCGCCATTTCCATAGCTTGCTTTTGGACTCTGAATAGAGCTTTCCATTTTCGAACCATGAGCGGCATTGGTCAAAACCAGGGTGTCCCGCACCATTATCCTGCCCTTGATATACCATATTGGGGAGTCCCCGAAACGTACCTGCTGCCCCTTGTGGATAATCGGAAGTTAGCTGCTTGAAAGCAATCCAATCGTTACCATATGTATCCAGCATTCGAGAGAATCCTCCGCCAGCGATGTCATAATAATAGGTGACGGCTTTGGTTTTTATGACATAATGATCCTTGCCTTGGTATTGGGCAATGAGACTGTCCGTTTTCTTCTCTTTGGTTGAATTTCTCCAATAGCGTACCCACCGATACTCATCCCATGCCGAACCGATGATATCCAAGTCGCCATCATGGTCCATATCGAACGTTTTGGCACCCAAATGGTTTTCCTTCCCCGTATCCAGAACCGTTTTTGTAAACGTCGCTGTTCCGTTGTTGGCCCAGAGTTGTAGTTCCAACTGTTCCCCTTTGTGTTCCGCGGTTAGGATGTCCAAGTCCCCATCCGCATCCATATCCACTACATCTAAATTATTACTGGAATATTGGGTGGTCAGGATTGAGGTGGACCATTGCCCATTGGAATCGTTCCGCTCAAACCAGAGAATATTGCTATCGGGGTCCAATCCAGGATAACGTTCTTCTGCGACGACAACTTCCATTTGCCCATCACCGTTCAAATCCCCTATTTTGACGCGGTCAATGGGATGCTCGGTTTTGGTGACGTAATGGTCTTTCCAAGTGATGTCAAATCGTCCCTCATTTTCAAACCAGACGAGAATTTTCGGCTCACCTTCACCCGCTGGCCTTCTACCACAAGCAATATCCAAATCCCCATCCCCATCAATATCGCCCACACCGATGCCCTCGTCGGAGGTATTGCTCCCAATCAGCTTGGTAGGCCATGTTTTTTCTGCGGGGTCTTCAGGAATTGAAATGAGATAGACATTGCCGTTGCCAGCAATCAAGATTTCTTCCTTGCCACCAGGAATGATTTGTGCCTTTTCAAATCCTTGACTATTCACATGTGAGGTAGCAGGTACTTCGGAAATTTTATGGCGAACGTATTGTGTTCCCTCAAGGTTCACAGCTTCATACCAATAGATGTTGGGTAGGGCCTGTGCGATAATATCGGCATAGGCATCGCCATCCACGTCCATAATGAAGATACCGTCAACGTTATCATCGAGAACGGTGCGTTTCCAAGGCTGTTGGGGACTACCTTTGGGGTGATGATATATGTAACGTCCTGAAACGATATCCAAAAGCCCATCATGATTCAAATCGCCCGCATCAAGACCAAAATAGCGTAACCATTCAGGCTCGTTCCAATCCCCCCACTTTTGCTTAGCGCTATCAATGGCGGTATACTCCCATTGGGGATAAAGTGCCATCCAAACAAAAAACAAGGCAAAGAAAGGGATGGAGTTTTTCATGGCTTTAAGGGTATTTCTGAGACCGATGCCCGTTCAATAAAGGCGGGTTTTAACATCTGATGACTCACTGTTTTCCCCTCTAAAAGTTCGAAAAGGGTTTCTACAGCTGCTTTGCCAATCGCTTCCATAGGTTGCTTTATGGCCGTCAGGGGAGGGGACAACAATTCAAAATAGGGTTGTTCGTCAAAAGCAATCAGGGACATTTCGTTGGGGATGTGAAACCTGTTTTCCTTTAAGGCTTTCATACAGCCCATGGCGATTTGATTGTTCAGGGCAAACAGCGCAGTGGGGACATCGGGCATTGCCAAAAGCTCCTTGGTACTTTCATATCCATTTTCCATGCTGTAATCATTACCAATAACTTTGATACGTTCAAACAGGTTGTGGGCCTTCATTGCTTTTTGATAGCCTTTGACCCTATTCTCATTTGGAGTAGTTCCCGTAAGCCCTTGTATGCAGGCAATGTTTCTATGCCCTTTTTCGATTAGAAGTGAAGTGGCCTCGTATGCCCCAAAGAAATTGTCGGTAGTGACGAAGGGAATGTCCTGATTCTTAAAATAACGGTCAATCAAGACCAAGGGAACATTTGAATGCTCTGCCAAATGGGTCCATTCCTTACCAACGGGGGCTACCAAAAGCCCATCCACTTTTCTGCCGAGAAGTAATGCTAAGGATTCTTTTTCCAGTACTGTCTCATCCTTGGTGTCGCAGAGCAACACCATTTTTCCTTTTCCCCGGAGTTCTTCTTCAACGGTCCTAGCGAGATTGGCAAAGAAAGGGTTTGATATATCAGGAATGATCAGGCCAATGGTGTTGGTCTTTTGCAACCTGAGGTTTCTCGCAATTTGGTTGGGGGCAAAATCGAGCTCATCGGCTACCTCACGGACGCGTTGTGCCGTCTTTTCACTAATGCGGTATTTCTTCTCTTGCCCCGTAAGTACGCGAGAGACCGTTGTGGTCGACATTTCCAGTTCTTGAGCAAGTTCTTTTATGGTCATTGGTTGAGGGGTTGTGCCTGCCCATTTTAAGAAAACTTGGTGATTCCAATTTAAATTCCTAAATTGCGCAATCGTTTGTGCAAAACTAGATATTTATTTTGAAATACTAAAATGAGGCAGCAAAAAATTATCGTAATAGGAAGCAGCAATACCGATATGGTATTGAAATCCAGTCGTTTGCCACTGCCTGGAGAAACGGTTCTTGGCGGGGAGTTCACCATGAATCCTGGAGGTAAGGGGGCCAATCAGGCCGTAGCTGCTGCACGCCTTGGGGGTGACGTTATTTTCATTGCTCGAGTGGGAAATGACCCCTTCGGAAAACAGGCAATAGAAGGATTTAAAACTCATGGTGTTGATACCCGATTTATTACAACTGATGATAATGAAGCTTCTGGCGTGGCCTTGATTATGGTGGATGAAAAGGGGGAGAATTCCATTTCAGTTGCTTTGGGTGCCAATGGAACTTTAAATACCAATCATATTGAGCCTGCGTTGGACGAATTGAAGAAAAGTGCCTTTGTCTTAACCCAATTGGAATCTCCACTCCAGACCATAGAATATCTGGGAGAATTTGCCCAAGAAAATGGATTGAAACTGGTCTTGAATCCAGCGCCTGCCCAAGCCTTATCCGATGAACTACTTTCCTCATTGTATATGATTACCCCAAACGAAATTGAAGCTGAGCTGCTAAGCGGTATTAAAGTGGTGGATACGGATTCAGCTAGAAATGCTGCTACACTTTTACGGCAGAAAGGCGTAAACAGTGTCATCATTACCATGGGGAGCCAAGGTGCCTATGTGCTTTCTGACGAATTGGATGAATTGATCCCCGCCAAAAAAGTCAAGGTGGTGGATACCACGGCGGCAGGGGATACTTTTAATGGAGCACTGGTGGTTGCGCTTGCCGATGGAAAGGACCTAAAGTTGGCTGTTGAATTTGCCAATCGGGCTGCTGCTTATGCCGTAGGCATTTTGGGAGCGCAGACCTCTGCGCCCCTAAGAAAAGACATTGAAATACCAACGAAAATAGACTAGTTATGTTCATACCCGCAACCTATGCCCTTGCCGTTGTACTTTGTGTCATCACCATGCTGTGTTGGGGCTCTTGGGCCAACACCCAAAAGTTGGCCTCCAAGTCATGGGCTTTTCCGCTCTTTTATTGGGACTATGTCATTGGAATTGTATTGCTGGCTTTGGTTTTTGGATTGACTTTGGGCAGTAACGGTGAATTTGGCAGGGGATTCCTGGAAGACCTGGGTCAAGGAAGTCAAGATTCCTTTTGGTCCGCTTTTTTGGGAGGGGTGGTTTTTAACATTGCCAACTTACTGATTGTAGCCGCAATTTCGGTAGCGGGGATGGCGGTAGCATTTCCCGTCGGGATTGGTATTGCTTTGGTCTTGGGCGTTGTGGTCAATTATATGGCCAATCCTATTGGAGATCCTTTACTCTTGTTTTTGGGGGTGGCTTTGGTCATGACCGCCATTGTTTTTGACGCCTTGATTTATCGACGACTGCCCTATCAAAAGAGTGCTTCTGTAGCAAAAGGCCTTTTGCTTTCCATTGCTGGCGGGGTGTTGATGGGCTTCTTTTTTCGCTTTGTGGCCGCTTCGGTTTCCACGGATTTTGTAAACCCTGAAGTTGGACTTTTTACCCCCTATAGTGCAGTTTTTGTATTTTCTCTAGGGATTTTTGCCTCCAAATTTTTGTGGAACAGTTGGTTTATGTATCAACCCATTGATGGGGTAAAAGCTACCTATAAAGACTATTTGAAATTAGGAACCACAAAATTGCATCTGATCGGTATTTTAGGCGGTATCATTTGGGGCATAGGCATGTCGTTGAGCATGATTGCCTCGGAAAAAGCAGGCTTTGCCATTTCCTATGGGCTTGGACAAGGTGCTACCATGGTAGCTGCCGCTTGGGGTGTTTTTGTTTGGAAGGAATTTAAGGAGGATCCAAAAAAGACCAGTGCTTTGATCGGACTAATGTTTTTATTGTTTATTGCTGGGTTGGGATTGATTGTATATTCGAGGTTGGGATAAAGTCGTTGAATTAGTCTTTCAGGTTTGAGAGGGATAAGCTTGGAAGTAAGCCCTCTTATTTAGAATGAATATAAATAATAATAATCGTAATCTATTTTTCAATAGACAAACCTTATTATTTAATAAATCAAAAAGATTATGCTCCTCTAAATCGGCTTTCCCAGCTTTTTATCTTGCGACGTAATTTCTTGAGAACACAATAAAATTTATTCAAATGGATAATCACAAAAATGGCGACCCAAGCCAATGCCCCTTTTTAAATGGCGCAAACACTACCATTGAGCAAACCAGCGTTACAGGTTGGTGGCCCAACGCCTTGAACCTTGACATTCTGCACCAACACGATACCAAGACCAATCCGTTGGGTGAAGATTTTGATTATCATGAAGAACTTAAAAAATTGGATGTTGAAGGCCTTAAAAAGGACCTTCATGACCTTATGACGGATAGCCAGGATTGGTGGCCTGCAGATTGGGGGCACTATGGCGGACTGTTCATTAGAATGGCATGGCATGCGGCTGGTTCGTACCGAACCACGGATGGCCGCGGCGGTGGTGGTACTGGCAACCAACGTTTTGCCCCATTGAATTCTTGGCCCGATAACGCCAGTTTGGATAAAGCAAGGAGATTGCTTTGGCCCATAAAAAAGAAATATGGCAACAAGGTCAGTTGGGCCGATCTATTGATTTTGGCAGGTAATATTGCCTATGAGAGCATGGGACTTAAAACCTTCGGTTTTGGTTTTGGCCGAGCAGATATATGGCACCCTGAACGTGATATTTACTGGGGTTCAGAAAAAGAATGGTTGGCGCCCAGTGAAAACCGCTATGACGATTTGGAAGACGCATCGACTTTGGAAAATCCATTGGCAGCGGTTCATATGGGCTTGATTTATGTCAACCCAGAAGGGGTAAATGGCAATCCCGACCCTGCTAAAACGGCTTTTCATATTCGGGAAACCTTTGCGCGAATGGCGATGAACGATGAAGAGACCGTTGCGCTTACAGCCGGGGGTCATACGGTTGGTAAGGCACATGGCAATGGTGATGCGGGAGCGCTAGGGCCTGAGCCTGAAGCAGCATCCATTGAGGAACAGGGATTTGGATGGACCAGTCCAACCGATGGAAAGGGTAGAACGGCCGTAACCAGTGGTCTTGAAGGAGCATGGACCACCCACCCCACAAAATGGGACAATGGGTATTTTGAAATGCTCTTTAACCACGAGTGGGAACTGAAAAGGAGTCCAGCAGGGGCACATCAATGGGAGCCTACAAGCATTGCAGAACAAGATATGCCGGTAGATGTGGAGGACATGACGACAAGATTGAACCCCATGATGACCGATGCCGATATGGCTATGAAAGTTGATCCTATCTACAAAGAAATCTCTTTAAAATTCAAAGATGATTTTGATGCCTTTTCCGATGCTTTTGCCCGTGCCTGGTTTAAATTGACCCATAGGGACATGGGTCCAAAAGTCCGCTATTTTGGACCTGATGTGCCACAAGAAGATTTGATTTGGCAAGATCCTGTTCCTTCTGGAAACAAGGATTACGATGTAGCGGCGGTAAAAGCCAAAATTGCAGCTACAGATTTAACGGTATCGGAAATGGTTTCCACGGCTTGGGACAGTGCCCGTACCTTTAGAGGCTCTGATATGCGTGGAGGCGCCAACGGTGCCCGTATCCGATTGGCTCCACAAAACACGGATGAGGCCAATGAACCGGAACGATTGAACAAAGTGCTTGGGGTTTTGGAACCCATTGCTGCAGAATTTGGTATCAGCGTAGCTGATGTTAT
Organism: Bacteroidota bacterium; assembly: GCA_039184365.1. Taxonomy (GTDB): domain Bacteria; phylum Bacteroidota; class Bacteroidia; order Flavobacteriales; family Flavobacteriaceae; genus Croceivirga. The sequence goes on from JBCDBE010000045.1 coordinate 11,219, forward strand.
CGTATTAGCGGGTAATGTCGGGGTGGAAAAAGCGGCAAAAGCAGCAGGACATTCCATTGAAGTACCGTTTGCACCCGGTCGTGGCGATGCCACAGCGGAACAGACCGATGCAGCTTCTTTTGAGGTGTTACTTCCTTTCGCAGATGGCTTTAGAAACTATCAGAAAGAAGAATATGCTTCCAGCCCCGAGGAAATGCTGTTAGACCGAAGCCAGTTATTGGGTTTGACGGCTGTAGAAATGACGGTATTAATTGGTGGTATGCGGGTAATGGGCACCAATCATGGCGGAACACGCCACGGGGTATTTACGGATAACTTAGGGGCATTGACCAACGACTTTTTCGTAAACCTGACCGATATGGGCAATGTTTGGAAACCCGCTAATAATGGGATTTATGAAATACGGGATCGGACCACGGATGATTTTAAATACTCAGCAACCCGTGTGGATTTGGTCTTTGGTTCCAATTCCATCCTACGTTCATATGCCGAAGTATATGCACAAGATGACAGTAAAGAAAAATTTGTAAATGATTTTGTGAAGGCTTGGGTAAAAGTGATGAATGCTGACCGATTTGATTTAAACTAATCTTTGCTATGGATTAGAAAATGTGAAAGCGTCCGCCCAAAGCGGACGCTTTTTTTATGCCTGTTCTTCACTCCAAATGGCCAACTCGTTTCCAGAAGGGTCTAAAAAATGAAAACGCCGCCCTCCAGGAAAGGAGAATATATCCACTGAAATTTTTCCTCCCACTTCAATTACCTTTTCCTTAATCAGTTCCAGATGTTTGTGATACAAAACTACTAAAGCGCCATTTACTATGGGCGCCTCGGTGAACTCAAAACCGCCTTCCAGACTACTTTTTGAAAAGGCAGTATAGGTAGGGCCATAATCGGTAAATGTCCAACCGAAGGCTTCGCTATAGAATTCCTTGGTTTCTTCCAAGTTGGTGGATTTGAACTCGATGTAATTTATAGGGATACTTATAATTCTTTTTTGATTTTACAGGGATTACCAAAGGCCAGGACATTATTAGGTATGGATTTGGTGACCACACTTCCTGCCCCAATGGTTACGTTATTTCCGATAGTTACCCCAGGGAAGATAACGGAATTGCCCCCAATCCAAACATTATTGCCAATGGTCACGGGTTGGGTCGAGGTCAGGTAATGTGTTCCGTTTCCCGTTTTCACAATGCGTTCCGAAGCTTTTAAAGGGTGCTCGGCGGTATAGATTTGTACATGCGGACCTATCAGTCCGTTTTCGCCGATGGTAATTTTGTTGTCGTCGATAAAGATGCAATTGGCATTGATAAAGGTGTTGGCACCAATGGAAATATGTTCGCCATAATCGCATATAAAAGGGGTCTCAATCCAGACTTCATCACCACAATCATCAAGGAGTGACTGAAGGATGGATTCCCGTTCTTGGAGTTCTCGGGAATCCAAATTGTTGTAACGTTTTAAAAGTGCACGGGCCTTATGGTATTGTTGCAACAACTCAGGATCTCTTGAGTTGTAGTGCTCACCGTTCAGCATTTTCTCTTTTTCAGTCACATTTTTAAATTGAGATATGAATTACGGTAATTCTTCGCCAAGGTGCTTTTTATAGAATTTCCAAACTTCTTGGGCGACGTCACGACCAAGTTTTAATCCTGCTACATTATCAGCTTGAACATGATAACCGCCCATGACTCGAGATATTCCTGCCATTTCAGCAGTTTCGGTAAACGTGGGAAATTTCAAGGTCACTGTATCCCCCAAATGTTGGGGATGTGTCAATGCCCCAGCAATAAGTTCAACTTCTTGGCCAAATGCATCACTACCCGTCCATAGTTTTAGCGCTTCGCCACAACCGCCACTAATGGTGCTATGCCCCGAGGTATAACTTGGAAATGGAGGGCATAAAAAGATATCTGGGGAATAAGGCCGCCATTGATTGCCATCCATGGTAATCATTCCCTTTCCGGGTCCGCCCCAACCCGTAATGGTCTTGCCCCCATAATATTCATGTACCAAGGCATAAGGGCGCGCGTAATCGTAGAACATTTTGGAGTCCCAAGAGGCGATAAAGGCATCCATGGCCACTACTTGGTTATAGAAGTAGAGTTGCACGTCTTGGGCCAAGGTATGATTGTCCCTTCTGGAAACGTCCTGTGCAAATTTCAACCAATGCCCCGCCTGTTGTACCGATTTTGGGCCATCCCGCATAAACTCAACCAAAGCCTTTTGTACATCGGTTAAATTGGCTTGAAGTTCAACCACTTCGGCCACTTCTTTTTCCAATTGCTCGGAACCTACCAAAGGGGGAGGGCCTGGTCTGAACTGGTCTCCCGTCTTCAGCGCAATAGGCTGTACCTTGTCCCAAAAAGGGGTTAGGCATCCTGGGGCGAATTCCCCTCCCTCACCATCCGAAAAATACTTGGGTTGCCAACGGTTGATATCGACATTTTTATCCGCTGAATTTACAGGCTCATAACCTACGTAGTTGAAGTAGGGTTCGCCATTGGAACCTTCCTCTTCACCGTATTGGTTGGCGCCGTCGTTCTTTCTTGCTTCAATGACGGCTTGGGCAGCCAAATTACCAATTCCAATGGGCGTTGTGGGGTCAGTGGAGGTATCGGTCGGATCTAACCCCAATTCGTCCTTCATGAATTTTTCGAACAAATCTTTATCAGAGTAATAGTATTCGTTCATTGCCCTTAGCGCAGCATAACTGATGGCAATTTCCTTGTTCCTCAGGGTCATTTCATCGGTTGATCGGCGTTCCACACCATTCAAATACACGGGGATGGCCTTTTCGTCATACCGTGACCATGCGTCAAACACAGCTGTGAAAATGAGTCCTAAATAACGGGAGGTAATTGTTGGTCTTGGTGAAAATCGTTCCGTATCCAAAGCTGTAGCCTCTAAGGCCATCTCGCCCCATTTATAAGCTACATTGTCAATGCCTCTAGGTTCGGGCATTTCGTTTTTGTTTGAATCATTTTTACAGGAAAGCCAAAGACTGGCAATAATGCCCAGTGCAAAAAACTTCTTCATTTGAATGCTGTATTTATCGGTTTGTTAAAGCCCCAAAAATAAAAATTGTCCCTGATACCTTTACTGACGAAAATCAGTTAAAATTTGATCCATTGCAGTAACAACTTCGTCAGCATTTTCTTTAGTAAAACACAGGGGAGGTTTGCTTTTGATGACATTATCGGCCGGACCATCGGTACTGACTAGAATTTGACGTTCACGAAGTGTATTTTTGATATGATGCGCCAAATTAGTATAAGGTGCCGTAGTGCCGGGCTTTACAATGTCAATACCTAGAAAAAGTCCTGAGCCTCGTACATCTCCAATTGATGGGTGCTGCTGTTGCAGTTCATGCAAACATTTACGGTAATACTGACCTACTTCATTAGCGTTTTCCTGAAGCCCTTCTTCGTCCATAACATCCAAAACCGTCATGCCAATAGCACAGGAAACGGGATTGCCGCCAAAGGAACTGAAGAATTCCACTCCTTTTTCAAAGGATTTGGTAATTTCAGTGGTGGTCACCACGGCGCCGATAGGGTGTCCATTACCCATGGGTTTGCCCAACACCACGATGTCTGGCACCACTTTTTGTTGCTCGAAACCCCAGAACACCTCGCCCAGACGGCCAAAACCGGTCTGTACTTCATCACTGATACAAACCCCACCCTGTTCCCTAATGGCTTTATATAGAAGTTGGAGATATCCTTTCGCCAAAGGTATTTGCCCACCACAACCTACTATAGGTTCCGAAATAAAAGCAGCCAAAGGCCTTAAAAGAGTGTTGATGTTCTTTATGGCTTCTTGGGCGTAGGCTAGGCCCGCTGTACCGTCATTTTGGGTATGGTGCCCACGATAGGTATCAGGAATCGTGGTGGTATAAATGTGGGATGCCTGCCCTTGTCCCCTTGGGTGATTGAACTTGTAATCACTGATATCAATACCGATCTGGGTATTGCCATGGTAGCCGTGTTCCATCACCAATAGGTTTTGAAATCCGGAATAGGCTCTGGCCAGCCGAATGGCCAAATCACTTGCCGCACTGCCGGAATTCACAAAAAACACCTTGTTCAGGGGCTTGGGGAATTTGGATAGCAAACGCTCTGCATATTTGGGTAGTACATCATATAAATACCTGGTATTGGTGTTCAAAGTACCCATTTGTTTTTGTCCAGCTTCTACCACTTTGGGATGTTGGTGCCCCACATGGGGGATATTGTTATAAGCATCTAAAAAGGAATTCCCATGGGCATCGAACATATATTGAAAAGCAGCACGTTCCATCAAAATGGGTTTTTGATAACTTACCGAGAGGATTTTACTAAAAAAGGTGTTTCGATGGATTAAAACATCCTTTGTTTTTGTTCCTGAAATTATAGGGAAACCCAATGCTTTTCTGAAATGATTTTCCACCCTTTTGGAACCAAGGTGTAACCATTTTTCCAAAAGGGTCCATGCCTTTTCTTCACTTACGGAAGCATATTCATTCTCAGAATCGATGACTTTTGCATAGGCCGAATTGCACACACTGGTGCACAACCGCATAGCGACCAGCCAATACAGTATCGAAACCTCTTTTTCCTCTATGGGGAGGACGTTATGATACGATTTTAGCAAGGCTTCCGAGAATTTGAGAGGATACTCAGAGCGGTAACAGACATAGGTAGCCGCAATGGCCAATTCGTTGACGAGATGGGTTTTCGCAGCATCCCCGAAATCGATAACTCCTCTAACCTTATTGTCATCCAACAAAATGTTCCACTCGTTAAAATCGCCGTGGATGCATGCCATTCGAAGTTCAGGAAGCTCAGGAATGACATGCTGCCCATATTGTTGAAAAAAGTAAAGGACCAGATTTCTCTTTTCCGCTGTGGGAATATATTGGATATACCTTTTGTTTTGTAGTACATATTGAAGGTCCCAATTTGATTTTTTGGCCCTGTAAGCAACATGATCAAAATCCCTTAGGGCAACATTCAAGTTTGCTATGTAGTTTCCAAGGGAACTCACTAAATAATCATTGAGCTGCACATTGCCCAAAAAGGTACCTTTAACAAAAGTCAACAGGCGACAAAGTTTGGTATGACCTTCCAGTAGAACCACTTTTGAAAAAACGCCTTCTGTAAAAGGAAGCGGTTCAGGGATTTGAACCACTTCTTTCGCCCTTAAATGGAGAAGCATTTCATTTTCCGCTTCAACCGATTCCTGTAGCTTTAAATCTGAATAGGTTTTGAGAATGTATTTTCCTTCGGCTGAGGAAATCAAATAGTTGGCATTGGCATAACCCTCCAATGCGTTCACCGAGATGCTGGACAACTTAAATTCGGTTATCAGTAACCCTTTAATGGTCATTGCCAATCTTTGTAGAACGTGCCTAGGCTATTCCATTAAAAGACTGATAGCCAATCCACCACCTTCTTTTAATGTAAACGTTTTGGTATCATTTTTAGTAATGTCCGCATTTTCAATGACAACTGCTTCTGGATTTTCACGATAATGGGCATTGTCAGCATCTTTGTAAATCAAGGCCTTATAGGTCTTTCCTTCTTCCAGAAAATCAAAACTTATGCTGATTTCACGGGCATTTTCATCGGTAATGGCGCCAACGAACCAATTTCCGGTTTCCCGTTCTTCACGTGCAATGGTCACAAAGTCACCGACTTCACCATTAAGTACCTTGGACCGTTCCCAGTCTACCCCTACATCTTTTATGAACTGAAAGGCGGGCTGCCCTTCATAATTTTCGGGCAGATCGCAGGCCATTTGTATAGGGCCGTAGATAACCACATATAGGGCCAACTGCTGTGCCAAGGTGGTATTGATTTGATTGTCCGGTTTTGTGGGCAGTGATATATCAAACACTCCAGGGGTAAAGTCTATTGGGCCGGAAAGCATCCTAGTAAAGGCCACAATGGGCAAATGCTCCGGAGGATTACCTCCATCTGTTGCCCAAGCGTTGAACTCTTGGCCACGCAGTCCCTCGCGGGCAATCATATTGGGATAGGTCCGGCGAAGACCGGTAGCCTTTATAGGTTCGTGGGCGTTGATGGCGACTTGGTATTCCGCTCCCATTTCAAGTGCTTTGCGGTAATGGTTCACCATCCACTGTCCATGGTGGTATTCCCCTTTTGGGATCAGTTTCCCTACGTAGCCCGATTTTACGGAATGCATGCCGTGCTTCTGCATCAACTCGTAAGCTGCTTTCATTTGCTTCTCATAGGTACGAGGGGCAGCACTGGTCTCGTGGTGCATGATGATTTCTACCCCTTTTTCTTTTGCATATCGACTTAATTCGTCAATATCATAGTCCGCATAGGGCGTCACAAAATCAAAAACCCCTTCGCGGTCTTCAAAACCAATCCAATAGTTCCAGCCAGTGTTCCACCCTTCCACCAGTACCCCTCCGAACCCATTGGCAGCGGCAAAATCGATGTATTTTTTTGTGTTTTCCGTATTGGCGCCATGAACGGTACTGGTCTGTTCTTTGCCCAGGGTTGCAAAGGTATTCATGTCCTGTGTTGCTTCCAGGTCCCAAGTAGAACGTCCTAGGTGCATTTCCCACCAAATTCCAACGTACTTCATAGGGGTGAACCATGAAACGTCTCCCAAGGTATTGGGTTCATTGAGGTTTTCAATCAATCGGGATTCTATTAAATCTCCAGCCCTGTCCGCCATTTGAATGGTGCGCCATGGTGTTTTAAAGGGTAGATTAACTTTGGCCTTGTGTCCAAGGCGATCTGAACCTACCAATTCGCTGGTCAATTTTAGGGTTTCATTGTCCACTTTTAGGGTCATCCCAGCATAATTGGTTAGATTGGCTTCATGAAACACCAAGTGCAGCCCATCATCGGAGCGCATGGTGACTGGGGTGTTCACTGCATTTTCTGGTATGTGGGTCGCAGCTAGATTGGGGTGGTCCCGCATGGCAATGGCATCAATTTCCGATACTTTGGTCGTTTGGTATAAGTGCTCGTAAATATCCCAATCCCCAGGAATCCACCAGGTGGTGTGGTCACCGATCAATTGGAATTCGGTGTTTTCATCCATAAAGGTGATGCTGTCCCTCCCTTCCTGTTCAGGAAATTCATAACGAAAGGCAACCCCATCGTCATAGGCCTTAAAATGAATGTTGAATCTCCGATTTTTTCCCTCAGCTTCTTGAAGTTCTATGGTTAACCCATTATAATGATTACGAACAGTGCGCTGTTCGCCCCAGGGCATATCCCAAGTCTCATCCATGGATTCTGAGGTAGTCCTAATGATTTTCAAACCACTTTTCAGGGCGTCTTGATCTTTGAATTCAAAGCCCATCCCAGAGGTATCAATAACCGACGCATTTCCGCGCAATACGGCATAGGTGGGTGTTCCATTTTCAGTTAAATGGAATTGAATGGAATTGTTCCCGTTGGGAGAAGTTACTGATGTCTGCCAGTTCTCTTTGGCACAGGAAGAAACCAAAATGATGCCGATAACTATAAAACCAAATCTTAAGAGGGCCATGCTTTAAAGTTTTGAAGTGTTGAAAGCCTTAAAAATAAACTATTTAAAGCGCTTAGTCAATGGAATTCCTAATGCGATATTGCAACTGGATTCCAGCAAAATAATTTCTTCCATTCCCAGGATAGAAAAAGCGGGGTTCGGCCCCACCAAAACCAACCGCATTAATCAGGACCGATTGGGCGTAGTTGGTATCAAAAATATTATTGATTCCAAAATTGAATCCCAAGAAAAGGTGATTGCCAATATTGGCCCTGTAGCGAGCTTGGGAATTGAATACATTAAAGGATTCACTGAAGAGAGTATTGGCATCCGTCAACGGTATTTCATCTACGAATTGGTGGGTCAAATTGAGGACAAAGCCTTTTGTATTTCGGATGGCCAGACCAGAATTGATGCGATGTTGGGGAACTCCCGCCAAATCATTACCGGAAAAATCATTGTCCCCATCGACAAAGTCAATAAAAGTGTGGTTGCTGTAGCTATAACTTATCCTTGGTACCACCATCCAGTTTTGTGCCAGTCCTAAACTATAGTTGCCATCCAATTCAAGGCCTTGGTGACGGGTCTCTCCCGCATTTCTCCCAATAAACAAATCTTCATCAATCCTTTCTGCAACCAACAGGTCCGTAATATCCATCTGATAGAGTGATAGTCCCAAGGTCAATTTTCCTTTTGCGAGTGAAAGTACCCCTCCCACTTCATAGCTCCATCCTTTTTCTTGGTTGAGGTCAGGATTGATGGCACCGTCAGGGGTCAAGGTTTCTTCCAACCCCGGATTGGAAAACCCGCGACTGGCGTTTGCAAAAAGACGTCCAGTATTGATTTGGTATTGCAATCCAAAACTGGGCAGCAAAATAGGGTCGAAATCACGCTGCGCCGAGGTGTTGTCTTCCCCAGTATTGAACAGATCCCTGAAATCAAATCGGGTCTGGTTAAAATTTAAACCCACTTGGGCTTCCAATTTTGGGGTAATTGGAAAGTTGTAGCCCCCAAAAAGGTTGAGTTGGGAACGGAACTCTTTATTATCGCTTAATTGCTGTCCTTGGAGGCTTCCGTTGCCATCGTTGTCCCGAAACTGATTGAAAAAAGTTTGCCAATTGTACTCATCCTTATAAAGTTCTGCACCTGCGGTAAAATCGCCTTTCCACAAAGTTCCTTCGGTAACCGAGCGAAAACCAAAACCGTGCGTGAACTCATCCAAAATATTGAAGGGGCGGGGTTCGTAATGGTCCAGATAGGTGTAAAAAATGCTGTTGGTCGTTCTTAGGTTTTGATTGAATCGATGGCTGTAGGAAACACCCGTTAGGGTATACCTGTTATCTTCAAAACCTCTGGCCTCCAGCCAGTTGGATGCAGCCCTTCTGGGGTCTTCCCTAAAATCCGTGGCATTTATGGTGCTGGGAATGCCCGCGTTGTAGTCGATATGATTAAGTAAAAAATCTAACTTGCCTTTGTCACTTAGACGTATGGAGGAGGTGAGTAGAAAACCATCCCGTTCAAAACTATTGTTCTGTCTAAATCCATCGGTTTGAAGATGGTTATAGCTAAAATTAATATTGAACCCTTTTTCGGAATGCCGAAAGGCCAAGTTGTTCTTTGCGGTGTTGAAGGAACCAAAAGTGAAGGTATTGTTTAAAAAGGTTTGGCCCACTTTAGGGGGTTTGGTGTTAAGAATAATGGCCCCTCCCAAATTGGCGCCCAAGGAGGTTGCTTTGGGGCCCTTCACCACTTCAATCCTCCCCATATTCTCAAAATCATAGGCCTCTATAGCAGACACCCCGGTACCATTGGTTACGGGAATACCATTGAAATACATTCGCAGTTTATCCGTGCCAAATGGAGTACGTGCTCCGACCCCCCTAATGGTAATTCTATTGGTGTTCAATGCCCCAGAGAGGACATATAGGCCAGAGATTTGATTGAGGCCATTGGTAAAATCAATAGGGCTGAATTGCTCCAAATCAGCAATGCCAACACTGGATGACTCGGTAATACCTATGGCTTTTTTTGTAATGAATTCCTCAATGAGGATGATTTCATCTAAAAGATTGATTGAATCTTGAACCTGCTGTCCGCTCACTTCCATAACGAATGCAACAAGCAGAAATAATAGAAAAGTGCTTTTTTCCATGGAGCAAAGACCAAGGTACACAATATCTTTTGAAGTTCTCAATATGAAAACCCCATACCTTCATGAAGTAATTTTTGATATACTTTTCGGTCGAACGAGTAGAGAAATGGTGCTTTGTTTGATGCCCCTGACATTAATTTCCCCTGGCGCACGAGAATGCCCAACCTTAGCATCTTTCGTTGAAAATTACCGCGGTCCAAAGGCCTGCCAAGAACTGCTTCGTATAATTTTTTTAAATCTTGCATGGTGAATTTTTCTGGCAATAGGGATTGCCCAATTGGAAGGTAATTCAGTTGGGTGCGAAGATCGTCCAATGCTTTTTCCAAGATGGTATGATGGTCCAAAATAAGTTCAGGAAGGGATGTAATGGACTTCCATTCGCATTTTTGGCTCAATACATCGGGCACAGGATGCGTTTTTCTGATATCTGAGAGTGCAAAGTAGGCTGTAGTGATAAAGCGTCTGTTTACCCATTCGTAGACCTTTTCGTTCTGTTTATGAAGTTCCAACAGCGCTTTTAGGCCTTTATCAAGCTTTTTAATGGTGGAACGTTCCAAGGAACCAAAGGTGTGAAATTGTTTCAAAAAAATATTGGAGAGCCCTGTTCTCTTTTCCAAAACTCGTAACGCAGCATCATCAAGATGCTCATTTTGTTTAACAAAGCCACCCGGTAGGGCCCATTTTTCGGAGTTTTTCCATTGCAGGAGCAATACCTTCAATTCTTGTGCCTCAAACCCTAGAATAACACAATCTACGGATACGGATGGCAGCAGCCCATCAATTTCCATTTCGAAAGATGTAATGAATTTTTCTAAATCCTCTGACATGGTCTAAAGATAAAATTATTGTGTCAAAATAACACAATACAAAATTAATTTGTAATATTGTGTCATATTAACATAATAGAAATGAAAAAGATTTTAAAGGTTTTAAAATACCTCCTTATTGCTTTGTTATTGCTTATTTTGATAGGAGGAGGAATTTTCTATTTTTCTAAGAAGAGCGCCTCCAATAAAAACATGGCCCTATTGGGGGATGAAGCCCCAGTTTTAATTCAAAATGGACTAAGATTCCGGGATTTGAACAAGAATGGTCAAATGGATGTTTATGAAAATCCTTCTGCTGATATTGATGCACGTGTTGAAGACTTATTGAGGCAAATGAATGTGGAGGAAAAAGCGGGAACGATGTTCATGACCATGATTGGAACCACCCCTAAAGGAGAACCTATGGAAACTCCAGTCGTTTCGGCAGATCCAATGACGCTTATGATGTCTTTTATGCTTCCATCCAATTCAGAAATGATTGCGCTAAAAAAGATGAACAGCTTCAATATTTTGGCTTCGCTGGAAGCTGATTTAATGGCGAAATATTCAAATTCAGTTCAAAAAATGGCGGAGCGCACGCGCTTGGGTATACCTATTACCATTGCTACCGATCCCCGTCATGGTACGGAAGATAACCCGGGGGCAGCTCTTTATACGCCTGCATTTTCACAGTGGCCCAGTTCCTTGGGGTTAGCAGCTACCCGGGATACGATGCTGGTCAGGGAGTTTGGTGATATTGCAAGGCAGGAATACCGCTCGGTAGGCATCCATTTGGCGCTTCATCCCATGGCCGACCTTGCAACCGAACCGCGTTGGGGCAGGATTAATGGAACTTTCGGGGAGGATGCCCATCTTTCCGCCAAAATGACCAAGGCATACATCCTTGGTTTTCAAGGGGATTCATTGCATGACCGGAGTGTTGCCTGCATGACCAAACATTTTTCGGGAGGTGGTCCCCAAAAAGATGGGGAAGATGCCCATTTTCCTTATGGAAAAGAACAGGTTTATCCTGGCAACAATTTTAGCTACCATGTAAGGCCATTTATAGAGGGAGCCTTTCCTGCCAAAACGGCACAGATAATGCCCTACTATGGTATTCCTGTAGGGCAAACCGATGAGGACGTAGCTTTTGCCTTTAATAAAGAAGTAATACAAGAGCTATTACAGGATTCGCTCAATTTTAAAGGCGTGGTTTGCACCGATTGGAATATTATCAGCAGTTCAAGAATGGGCGAGGGCCGATCATGGGGGGTTGAAAACCTATCCGTCAAGGAAAAAGTAAAAAAAGTGTTGGATGCCGGTTGCGACCAGTTCGGGGGAGAACAAATTCCCGAAGTAATTGTAGAGATGGTTGAAGAAGGGATAATCCCCGAAGAACGACTTGACTTATCCGTACGAAAAATTTTAAGGGATAAATTTCTTTTAGGACTTTTTGATGATCCTTATGTGGAAGTGGAAAGGGCCAAAGCTACTGCAGGGGCCAAAGCTTTTATGGAAAAAGGTCAAATTGCTCAGGAAAAATCAGTGGTACTCTTAAAAAATGAAGGGTTATTGCCACTAAAAAGAGGAACAAAAGTCTTTGTTGTAGGTACTGAAAACACAGAGGCATTCGATGTTTTCGGAAAAGTGGTGAAAAGTATTTCAGATGCTGATGTGGTTGTGTACTGTACAAAAACACCTTTTAGTCCGAGAAACGATTATTTTCTTGAGAATTTTTTTAGGCAGGGCAGGCTTTATTACAATGATGAAGAGTTGAAAGAAATCATTCAGACCATCGAGCAAAAGCCCTCGGTTGTAGTGGTAAATTTGGAGCGTCCTGCAATCCTAAGCCAAATAAACGAAAAAGCAACTGCTATGTTGGCTGAGTTTGGAACCAGCAATAAAGCGCTAGCAAGAATTTTGTTTGGTGAAGTGGCCCCAAAAGGAAAAATGCCCTTTGAACTCCCATCTTCTTGGGAAGCCGTACAAAATCAAAAAGAAGACGTTCCCTACGACTCAAAAAATCCATTGTATCCATTTGACCATGGATTGAGTTATTAAAACAGGAAATACGGCTTATAGGTAAGTTTGATCAGGGGTTGTTTTTCCTAAATGACAACAAAATGAAAAAAGCCCCAATAAAACCCAGTACGATTCCCAATAAGAACAATAGGGCATAATAAAAAGGGGCACCTCCCAGAAAATATGTAATCAAGGCAATCGTGGTCATTGATATGCCACTCATGGCAAAAGCCCTTCCCAAAGTATAGTTCTTACGATTTTTGTCTTTTTCCATGGTCGGCCAGTTAGGTTGATTATTTTTATTGAGCAAAAGAAAGATATGAAAATAGTCTCTTACAATGTAAATGGAATTCGCGCTGCAATGAACAAAGGGTTTGTGGAATGGTTGGTCACGGTGGATGCCGATGTGGTCTGTATTCAAGAGACCAAGGCTTTGAAGGAACAAGTTGATGTTGCCGCTTTGGAAGGTATTGGATATCTGCACCATTACTGGTTCAGTGCACAAAAGAAAGGATATAGTGGGGTGGCCGTATTATGTAAAAATCGGCCTGACCATGTAGCTTTTGGAACAGGTATCGACTATATGGATACTGAAGGTCGAAATCTTCGGGTAGACTTTGGGGATATTTCGGTGATGAGTATGTATTTGCCTTCAGGAACCAATTTAGATCGACTTGAATTTAAGCTGACCTATATGGCCGATTTTCAAAAGTATGCGGACCAACTGCGCAAAGAACGCCCCAACCTTATCGTTTGCGGTGATTACAATATCTGTCATGAAGCTATCGATATTCATGATCCCGTCCGGAACAAAAATGTTTCTGGATTTCTACCTGTTGAACGGGAATGGATTGGCAATTTCATCGAAAGCGGTTTTATTGACAGTTTCAGATACTTTAACAAAGAACCCCATAATTATACCTGGTGGAGCTATCGGGCCAATGCCCGTGCCAACAACAAGGGCTGGCGATTGGATTATGGTATGGTCAATGAAAGCCTCAAAGATCGTTTAATACGTTCGGTGATTTTAACAGAGGCCAAACATAGCGATCACTGCCCCATTTTGTTGGAGATAGAAAAATAACATTCTGTTTCAAAAGAGACCCTAGGAGTTTGGCTATATTTGACATTTTCTAAGCCAAACAGCACCTTCATGAAATATACAAGATTACCCAACACCAACATACGCATCAGTAAAATCTGTTTGGGGACCATGACTTGGGGTCGGCAAAACTCAGAGGAGGAGGGGCATGAACAGATGGATTACGCCCTAGATCAAGGCATCAATTTCTTTGATACGGCTGAGCTGTACCCTATTCCTCCAAAAAAGGAATTGTACGCCGTAACCGAAGAAATCATTGGAAGCTGGTTCAAGAAGACTGGAAATCGGGATAAGGTGGTTTTGGCATCAAAAATCGCGGGACCGGCTCCTTTCACAAAACACATTCGTACGACAGGTTTCAGCAAGGATTCCATTCTTGCCGCTGTAGAGGGAAGCCTTAAGCGCTTACAAACCGATTATATTGATCTGTACCAATTGCATTGGCCTGAACGGAATACCAATTTCTTTGGGCAACGCGGTTATGATGCGGAAAATCATGATTTCTGGGAGGATCATATTCATCAGGTGCTGGAGACCCTTCGTGATTTGGTTCAGGAAGGCAAGATTCGACATGTAGGGCTTTCCAATGAAACGCCTTGGGGTGCTATGCGCTATTTGGAAGAGAGCAAAGTGCATGAGGACTTACCACGGATGTTGACCATTCAAAATCCGTACAGCTTGTTGAACAGGTTGTTTGAAGTGGGGTTATCAGAGGTTTGTATGCGGTCAAAGATGGGTCTTTTGGCTTATTCACCTTTGGCCTTCGGAGTATTGAGCGGGAAGTATTTAGGGGAAATCAAACCGCGAAAAGGGAGATTGACCCTTTTTCCACATTACGATCGGTACAATGGTGAAAATTCAACCAGAGCTACCCAGGAGTATGCTGATTTAGCCGCCAAGCATGGGTTAACACTGGCCCAAATGGCACTGGCTTTTATTAATTCCAGACCATTTCTGACCAGCAATATCATTGGGGCAACCACTATGGAGCAATTGAAGGAGAACGTTGGTTCCATCGA
>JBCDBE010000046.1:0-25630 GCA_039184365.1 Bacteroidota bacterium
ATTCTGTACTTCCCAAAATTGACCAATGACCTCAATATCCAAAAAGATAGAATTCAACTCTATCAAAATCAAGTATTTGTAACGGATAATGTGGAAGGGATTGTTCCTGAGTTTTTGACCATGCTCCGTGGGGTCATTGATTCTCCGGATATTCCTTTGAACGTGTCCCGATCTTATTTACAAGCGGACGGTGCTGTAAAAAAGATTTCAAGCTATATCACCAAAAAGGTGGCGGATAAATTGAACTCTCTATTCAAAAACAATCGTGAGGATTTTGAGAAAAAGTGGAATGATATTAAAGTGGTCATCGAATATGGCATGCTTTCCGAGGAAAAATTCTTTGAAAAAGCTGAGAACTTCGCCCTTTACCCTACGGTAGATGGCAACTACTTTACATATGAAGAACTCGAAGCCAAAATAAAGGACAATCAAACGGACAAGGATGACAAAATGGTGATTCTTTATGCCTCTGATAAAGAATCACAACACAGTTATATTGAAGCAGCCAAGGCGAAGGGCTATGAAGTGTTGTTATTGGATTCCCCCATTGTACCGCACCTATTGCAGAAATTGGAAACTTCCAAAGAGAAGATTTCCTTTGCCCGTGTGGATGCTGACCACGTTGACAACCTGATAAAAAAGGAGGACACCTCAATTTCCAAACTTTCTGATGGGGAAAAAGATAAACTCAAAGAACAGATAGAAGGTGTAATCGGGGAAAAAAGCACATTTACCGTACAATTGGAAGCTATGGACAGTTCAGCGCAGCCCTTCATTATTACGGAACCTGAGTTTATGCGCAGAATGAAGGATATGCAGCAGACAGGTGGTGGCGGTATGTTCGGAATGGGTAATATGCCAGATATGTTCAACCTTATCGTCAATACCAATCATGAGCTGGTCGGGGAAATTTTAAACACCAAAACATCCAAAAAGAGGGAAAGATTGATCAATCAATCCCTGGATTTGGCGAGACTCTCAAAAGGATTGTTGAAGGGTGAAGAGTTGACCAATTTCATCAACCGTAGTTATGAGATGATCAAATAAGGTCATCATTCCTTCTCGGAATTCTATTGTAAATCAAAACCGCCCGTTCACAGAAACTTGTTGAAGCGTAGGCGGTTTTTTTATTGTGTTTCCAACTTTACCAAAGAACCTCCACCTGAAAAGTAAATGCTTCCATCCTCATCAATTATGTGTTGGTTACCTCCATCATCGTAGGGATTAAAGAGTTTTTTACAGGACCTACCCAAAAATTTTCTGAATTTTAATTCACCCGTGTTCCAGTCCAAACCATAATAATAGTAGTTACAACCGTCTTCCCGGCCACTTCCATAAACCAAATTGGAACCTAGGCTATAGGTAAGTACCCCGTTCATGTTGATATCGGTATTTACCCATGACAATTGAAATCGGTTTGCTTCAGTATTCCATCTCACTTTTTGTACACCTTTTAAGGGTTTTTTTCCTTGTCCCAGGAACCCGTTGAACTGGGCTATGGCCACATCATAACCGTAAACGGTTGGTGAATTTTCAATGGACTGGAATTTTTTACTGAACCTTTTGGTGGCAGGCAACTGTATTTTCCCCGCAAAGTGAATGTGCTGGCCTTTAATGGGGGTCCAATCTTCAGGAACCTCTCGCCAAAACGCCAATAGGTTGTTTTTCTTGTGACCATCCGCCATGACGACCAATTGGTCATTACCTTCACCAAAGCCCATGAGTGTTGGTGTAGTACCACTACCTTCCGCCCACCTTCCCGTTGGGCCGTCACCGACAGAATCGTAGGGTACCTCAAAGCCAATAGCGAGTTCTTTTCCATCCCAATCGAACCGAATCAACCGTTTTGAACTCACTATGTAAAAACTGTTGTTGTCATCTATCGGAAACGCGTTGTGACCAAATATTTCATTGTTACCAATGGAAGGAATCTTTAGGGTGTCCAACAGTTCAAACTGGTTTGATAATACGCCTATGGTACAATCCAATTTTCCCTTATCATTATCACTTGCAAAAACGATTTGACCTGAATAATTGACACCAAAATGTTGCACTTTGCCCATAGTACTAAAATTGAAGGTGTCTTTTATTACCAAAGACGAATAGGGATCTTTCTCGTTTTTGTCTTCAACCTTGAACAGTCTGGTGTATTGATTTTTGGCGGGATTATATTTTGGGTCATAGGTATACCAAACATTTCCTTTGGTCTGTAAAAAATTCCACCCAAAAGATGTTAGCCAATCCTTATCGATTTTCAATTTTGAAACAATCCTTGGTCCATTTTTGGTATCGAGTATCTTGTAAAAATGCGTCGCATTGGATTGCAGCAATGCACGTTGGCCATTGGGGTATTTTTCCGTAAAATAGGTCCAAGGTGAAGTACCTCCCTTAATACCCTTCAACAACTTTACTTCAACCCAATCTTCCTTTGTTGGCCCAGTGTAAATGGAATGGGATTGACGCGCACTGTTACCATGATAAATGGGCCAGGGAGAATCTGCGAGATATGGATTTGGTAGTGGTTCCAACTCTTGGGCAAAGCCCAATTTAAACAGTAAACCAAATAGTATAACGACCTTTTTCATAGGCTTGTACAATTATCCAATTTAAAAATTGGCATCTTTGGGCAGCTTATTTCTATCCACCTGATTCCCATTTTTATCGTAAAACACGTAGGTCACGGTGCTTCCCTTTTTCAATCGGATACGGTAGTACTCCTTTTTGGTTTTATAAAGTCTGATGTGGGTGCCTCCAGTAGCTCTATGTCCTGTAAAGCCCTCCTGTAAATCAGGTCTTAAAAAATCCGGAATGGTTTTATGCCCATAATATGCTGCATAATAGAGGATTTCACCCGCTGGGGAATATCGGGCATTGCTCAAAGGTCGTTTACCTTCTTTCATAACGGCAACATATCGCGTAAGACTATTGCCCTCTGGTCCGGATGAGCGCTGTCTTTTCCAACGTACAATTTTTGTGTCCCCAAAATTATCCACCTGTGCGTTTAAGACCATTTCCGGAACCTCTCCCTCCGAAATAATTCGGCCTTCAAAAGTAGTGGGTTGTCCTTTACCCATCAAAAAAGTAAGGCTCG
Organism: Bacteroidota bacterium; assembly: GCA_039184365.1. Taxonomy (GTDB): domain Bacteria; phylum Bacteroidota; class Bacteroidia; order Flavobacteriales; family Flavobacteriaceae; genus Croceivirga. Next base: position 3,092 of record JBCDBE010000046.1, read on the forward strand.
CTATTGTAAAAAAAACTACATTTTTCATCTTTTTGTTGTTTGTTTAGTGAACTTGAATTAATACCTAATTTTAGGCCTGTACACTAAAAAACAGCAGAATTCATGCCTGTAGTACCAACAACCCATTTTTTTCAATGAAACCACCACTATTTTCAATAAAATGGCTACGACTGGATGCCTTATGGAAAAAAATAGTTCTTTGGGGTATAGTATTCCTACTGTCCTGCTGGAACTACTATCATGACTTTTTTGAATGGTTTGACGCTCTGGGGATGGCTTTCATCCTAACCCTGCAGATAGTGGCCATGGTGCTATTTGGTTATTTATGGTTAAGTAAACAACAAAAATTTCCCCGACTTATTTTCTGGGCCATAACCTTAGGGTTTACTTTATCCAGGTTTCTTATCGTTTTTTTTGTTCTTCAATACCACCTGCCAGATTGGACGGTATTCCATCATCCGGACCGCGTAGGGCCGTTCCTATTTATTACTTCGGCTGTTTTAATTTTTATCGGTTATAGCTATTCCATTTATGAATGGGGACTGGCGGCCCGACAAGAATATCAAAGCCTAATGGAACACACCCCTAAAAGGATTCAGCAGCCTATAGTAATAAAAAGTGAAGGAAAAACGATTCGATTGTTACCCCAGGATATCATATACTTGGAAGCCAAGGGAGAATATATCAATTACAGTACGCCAGGAAAAAATCACATGTATTTTCAACGTATGAAAAACGCCGAAAAGGAGTTGAAGGGGTATGGCCTTTTACGTGCGCATCGTTCCTTTATTATCAATCCTTTGCACGTAAAATCATTTTCGGCCAACGAATTGGTGATGAGCAACGAGAAGAGCATTCCTGTTAGTAAAACCTACAAAAGTCCAATATTGGATAATTTGAAGGATTGATTTTTAAAGAGTAGTTGTTATCTTGACCTGTAAATCCACCAAACTGTGAGTAACGACTACAAAAGCCCCGGCTTTAAAAAACTACTGGACTCCCTACAGCAACAAAGTTGGGAGTTGGAACTGATCATTTCCGGATTTGCCATTTTTGGTCTTTTCACAGCATATGAGCCATTAAAAATTGGAGTCGAAAATGCCCAAAACGACCAACAGATTTACCAGTTTGTTCTCCTGATCGTTGCCTTTATCGCCTGTAGTATTTTGTTGTTTAACTTGTTGCTTCATGTCGTTTTAAGGGGTTTATGGATTGGAGCCTTAGGTTTGCGCTATGTTTCCGGTGATATTGAGTTTGACAAACTCAAGTATAGCGAGCATTTTAAAAACTACCTTAAGAAAAGGATTGTCTCGTTTGATCGATATATCGCCAGTCTGGAAAACTATTGCAGCGTATTGTTTGCCATTTCCTTTTTACTCATTTTCCATGTACTAGCCCTTACTCTTATCGTCCTTAGCATTGCCTTAACCGCTAATTTCATTATTGACAACGATGGACTTCCAAACTGGGTTTCCAATGGAATAGGCATTCCTTTGGTAATTTTTATAAGCTTTGGAATGGTACTTACCTTTATTGATTTTATCACCCAGGGCCTAATGAAACGAAATAAATGGGTGAGTAAGTTGTATTTTCCGTTTTATTGGGTATTTAGTTTTTTGACACTTTCCTTTCTATATAGGCCACTGATATATAACTTTTTGGACAATAGATTTGGAAAACGTATTATCTTTTTGTTAACCCCTATCTATATTCTCATTCTCATATTAAGTGGGATTGAATACCGAAATTCCAATTATTTGGAAAAAGACAGGGATTCTTCAACCATTTATGCCAATAGGGAGAACTACTTGGATATGATGAAGGAAGAAGGTGATTACCCAGGTCAAGCCGTAATACCCTCCAAAGTCATTACCACAAAGTTCTTATCGGTTTTTATGCCCTATTCTGAGAGTGTGGAAAATCGCATTTTTGCCTATGAAGAATCACTAAAACTGGAGGAAGATAGAAGGGGATTAACCTCTACCAATTTCCGGTTTAGTACAAATTGGAGTGATAAAATTACTACCCGAAGACAGAAAGATAGTATACGAAAGCACTATCTAGAGGTTTTTAACGAAACCCATTATTTTAAGATAGATACCGTTGAATTGGATAGCGATTTTATCATAAGTACGGATGCTAAAAATCGTTTGGGATTTGAGACTTTTTTATCGTTGGAAGGTATTACCAACGGCAAACATCAGCTTAGGGTAATGCGCAAAAAAAGGGAGCAGGATTCCATAATGGAAATAATCCAGGAATCCATACCCTTCTGGTATTACAAGGAAGAATGACATACCCTTGGGATATATATCTAATGGCCGGTATGTACATATTGGCGGGCATTATGCACTTTATTTTTCCAAAGGCGTACCTAAGAATTATGCCCAAGTATTTACGTCAACCGAGGGTGCTGGTTTATTTAAGCGGGCTGATTGAAATTATTTTGGGAATTGCGCTTTGTTTCCCTTCAACCAAAAACTGGGCTATCTATGGAGTTATCGCAATGCTCACCGTATTTTTATCGGTTCACTTCCATATGCTTTCCGGGAAAAAGGCCTCTGCGGGTATTCCCAAATGGCTTTTAATCCTTCGGATTCCCTTGCAATTTGGATTAATATATTGGGCGTATTGGTACCTACAGTTTTAGGCCAACGAATTGGTCCGGTTCATAAACCTACTCAGCAAACTGGCTTGGATACAGATCAATATTCCCAAGGGAAGAATGGAATACCCCAATATTCTGGAAAAGTTCAACTGGGCATAACCCTGTGTTAGCCAAGACAGGGAAAAATTAAAGGATTCAAGATAATTGACTTCGGCAATTACCAATTCGGTATTGTTCACTACGTAAACAACAAAAACCACCACCAAAAGGAGTATGGCAATCCACACCCATTTTGGCAAAAGAGGCGTGTAAGAAAATCGTTGCTTTGTGTGGGCTTCAACTTTTTTCAAAACTGCTGACGTAAAATCAGAAGATGGGGCATCCAACTGGTCCGCATCAAAAATTTTATCCATTAATTTCCCTAAATCCTTTTCCTTATCCATAATTCTCAATTATTTCCGGTTCCAAATAGTTTTTTAAGACTTTGGCCAATCGTCCCCGGGCCCTAAATAACCCCACTTTTACCGAGTTCTGGTTCATCTTTAATATCTCCCCAAGTTCATTTAGCGTTTTCTCTTCCATGTAAAACAACGTCAATAAGGCCGAATCTTTAGGGGACAGCTTCGCTATACACTTTCTAATTAGCTCTGCTTTTTCAGACTGCATCATTCCATCCAAAGCGTTATCAATGTCCTTTATCTCAAAACCTTCAATTTCATCAATTGCAACATCCCTCATATGCCGACCGCTCTTTTTTAACCTGTCCAAACAGGTATTATAGGCTATTCTATAGATCCAGGTGGACAATTTGGAGTCCCCTTTAAACTTCCCCAGGGACTTGTATACCTTAACAAACGTATCTTGGGCCACCTCCTCTGCTTCCTCCCGATGCTTTAGCATACGTAACGCAACGGTAAAAACCACATTTTTATAAGTTTCCACCAAAACAGAAAATTCCTTGGAATCCCCTGCAAGAATTGCTGATATATTCGGTTGGTTGTCCTTCATTATATACTACTAAGACGATACTCAAGCAACTTAGGTTACCTAAAACTAAAAAAACTTTGCGGAGTGTAACCTCTATCAAAAACATGTCGTCATATGGGGCAAACGAGTTTATTTATCAATTAAAAACCAATATCATGGCAGAAGGATTATTAATACCAATAGGATTTTTTCTAATGGTCTTCGGAATTGTTTACCTGTTCTTATCCACCCGAAACAAAGAAAGGTTGGCCCTTATTGAGAAAGGGGCCGATGCCAACATCTTTGTAAGACAAAAAAAATCAGGGTATATACCGGGTTGGAAGATTTTCTTGATCAACTTTGCCGTGCTCCTTATAAGCGTTGGTGCGGCCATCTTTATTGCATCACTTTTGGTAGAGGTTCTAGGAGTATATGAAGAGGTTGCCTATCCCGGAACCATCTTTGCACTGGCCGGAGTTGGGCTATTGGTAGGATTCAATATGACCAAAAGACTTGAAAAGGAAGACTGATCAACAACCAAGCTTTTCTAAAAAACCATCCGGTAAGTACGGATGGTTTTTTATTTTTAGGGAATGCAGGTGATCGCGACAAATATTGGCACATCCAAAACCGTTCTTTGGAGAGGTAGAAAAATAAAGACCGGTATTTATAAAAAACCCGTTATCGGCCCCATATATCTGGGAAAGGAAGATGTACGAAATGATGCTGTTGTGGACAGAAAACATCATGGTGGGGAACACAAGGCCTGCTATCTCTTTGGAGCAAACCATTACCACGACTGGAAACTAAAATACCCTAATTTGGATTGGGATTGGGGCATGTTCGGAGAGAACCTTACGGTTGATCATCTCGATGAAAACAAACTCCAAATTGGCGCGATCTATGGTTTGGGCAGTGCTGTGGTCCAAATTACCGAACCGCGGCAACCGTGCTACAAACTTGGTATAAAATTTGGAACCCAAAAGGTTATTCGGGAGTTCTTGGAATATGCACATCCAGGCACCTACGTAAGAATTTTGAAAGAAGGTGAGGTCATTGCAGGGGACCCCATAACCTTGCAAAAAGAAGGACCCAATTCCTTTAGCGTGGCACAGTACAATACCTTAATAAATCAAAGGGAGAAAGACAAAGTTCTGGTAGCACTGGCCGTTGCAAATAAAACCCTTAGGGAGGAAAAGCGAAAAATTTTTCGAAAATACTTATAAAAAAGCCCCTAACACGAATGTTAGGGGCTTTCAACAAACCGAATAAATTAACTAAACTACTTTACTTCTACCGTTTCTTTGAAAGTTTCGTTGTTGTCAACAACATACACTGTGTATTTGTTTTCAAAAGCATTTTCGAAATTGAATGCTTTTTCAATTACCAAATCACCTTTCATGGTCTCAATAAAAACTACCCTTCCCTCGCTATCAACTACTTTGATAGTTACTTTTTCTTGGTCCAAGTTCAAAAGGTTAAGAAACAATTTATTTCCCTTCTTTTTGAATACAGGATCAGCTTTTATCGCTATAAGTTCTTTTTCTACCTCATTAGCTTTTTTTCCAAAAGCTTTTTTAGGTCCATTTGCCACACCCGCAACTGTTGCGAACATAAAGGCTACCACTAATGCGTTTCTTTTAATTGATTTCATGGCATTTCGTTTTTTTGATTTGTAAATCATTTTACGATGCAAACATACACCCGTCACCATATAGGATTCTACCACATATTTTTCCAATTTATGTGCTATTTTAACCAAAAAAATGTGTTAAATAGTCTTAAAAGGTAAATTAGAACATTTTTTGGGTAATTTTGTATAGATTGTTGAAATCCTTCCAGTGTAATTTTATCGTATGGAAAGTATGACGGAAATAAAAAAGCAAAAACCAAAGTTAGAATCCATTACCCCAAATTTTGGTAATTCATTTACTTATAACCACCATGGTCAATCGGGTGAGGCCAATGTCACCTCTTGGCACTATCATCCTGAGATTGAGTTGGTCTATGTAAATGGAGGGGCTGGTAAAAGACAGATTGGAAGCCACGTTTCCTATTTTAGGGACGGAGACTTGATCTTGATCGGATCCAACCTGCCCCATTGCGGATTTATCACAAAAGAGACGGGCAATAAAAGCCAAACCGTAATACATATGAAGAAGGATTTTTTGGGAAACGACTTTTTCAATATTCCCGAAATGTCCAAAATTCAAAAACTCCTTGAAATGGCCAAGAGTGGTATTGCCTTTAGTGGTACGACCAAAAAAAAATTGGGGGAAAAGATGGAAGTAATGGAATACCAAAGTGATTTTCAGCGTCTTTTGAGCATGTTGAACATCCTGAACGAGTTAGCGCTATCCGAGGATTATACCGTATTGAATGCAGAGGGTTTTACCATGCAAAGTGAGGTGAAGGACAACAATCGAATCAACGTAGTGTTCAACCACGTTAAAAATAATTTTAAGGAGGACATACCGTTGGAGGAGATTGCGGATATGGTCAGTATGACGGTACCCTCGTTTTGTCGGTACTTTAAAAAAATCACGAACAAGACTTTTACCCAGTTTGTCAATGAGTATCGTCTGGTACATGCCTCAAAACTCCTAGCGGAACAACCCATGAGCATTACCGAAGTTTGTTATGAAAGTGGATTCAATAATTTTTCCCACTTCAATAAATCCTTTAAAGCCTTCACTGGACAAAATCCTTCCGAGTACAGAAATCAACTAAAAGCAGTATTGCAATAAAGTGGATTTATTTCAAGAAAAATTGAATTTGGACCTACCGGATGGGGACGTGCGGTATTATCCCAACTTTTTTTCTTTTGATGAAGCATCAAATTACTTTGCGGTTTTAAAGGAAAGAGTGCCCTGGCAGCAGGATGATATTAAGGTATTTGGAAAGACCTATCCCCAGCCTCGGCTTACCTCATTATATGGAAATAACGGGAAATCATACTCCTACTCCAATATCACTATGTTTCCCAATAGTTTTGAAGGGGACCTTTTGGAGATAAAGGAAAGGGTTGATGAAGAAGTGGGGGAAATATTCACTACCTGTCTGCTCAATCTTTATCGAGATGGCAAAGATAGCAATGGATGGCATGCTGATGATGAAAAAGAACTTGGATCAAATCCCACCATCGCATCTATCTCACTGGGACAGGAACGTTATTTTCATCTCCGCCATAAGAAGGACAAAGGCCTAAAGCATAAAATTCTATTGGAACATGGCAGTCTACTTCTGATGAAGGGCCCTACCCAACATCATTGGCAACACCAAATTCCTAAAACAGCACGTAAAATTGGTGAGCGCATTAATTTAACTTTTAGGGTAATTCTATGATCTACATCACCTAGGAAAAAATATCATTCAATACCTTGGCCAATCGAAACCCACCTTTTTTTAAACAGTCAAAAAGTACCGGATTGTAACGGTGCGAATAGGTGTAACTTAATTTTTCCCCTACTTCCACGGAATCATAAACCGCTTTGGCCAAGTTATGGGATTCTTCCAACCAAGATAGCACATTGCCTTGTTGAATTTGCTTGCGCACCTTTTTTGAAGTGCTTCTATTCAACGCATCCCCCGATTCATAGAAGCCCATACCGTAATTCTCCAATAGGTTAGTGTCCCATAGGCGGTGTAAGTTCGTACCCTCACCGAACCATTGTACTTGAATGTCATTTCCGCCACGATCTTCTCCCCTGCCAACATGCATGGGCTGGTGAAGGTCGCCAATCAAATGCACCAAGAGTTTGAGATGAAAAATCCTGTCATTTCGAGTGGAGCGCTTATCCAAAAGTATCTTTTTGCACAGGTCAATGGCCGTAATAAGGTCACCTGAATTACTTTTTTCAGACGCTGCATAGGTTTTATCCATGGGATAATTGACATAATGCCAAGGGGAGTAACGCCAAAACGAGCGATCTGCTTTTATCTCATCAGCGTACGTAGAAACAAAGGCAAGGCTATGGCCATCCAACAACTTTGAAATCGCCTTTTTGGCTTTTCTGGACAAATGCTTTTCCGCAATATGTCCTGTAATTCGATGACCTTTTCGCCCCCACATAAGGTTTCCAAAACATAGGGTAGGAACCAAAAAAAGTAATATCACAACAATTCTCATTGAGGAAATTTTGTCAAAATTAAGGGATACAGGGCTACTAAAGAATATAAACTGTTTCGAAAATGAAGTTGTTAAATTTAATTCTTTTTAATATATTTATGATATTATTTTAATATCATATAATATTACTACAATGACGAACGAGAAAAATATCAGTCCCTTAAACGGTTACCTTATGCTGTTTTTATGCCTCATCCTATTCATAGGGGGTATTGCCATGATCGTAAATACAGAATCCCCCTTGTATGCCATTGCAATTTTTATCGGAATAATCCTTTTTCTAGGCTTGGTACTGGTCAATCCAAATAGTTCTAGGGTACTTCTACTTTTTGGAAAATATGTGGGTACCATCAAAAAAAATGGCCTATTTTGGGTAAATCCATTATACTCCAAAAGAAAAATTTCCTTGCGGGCCAGTAACTTTGATAGTGAACGACTTAAGGTAAATGATAAACTAGGGAATCCTGTAATGATCAGCACTATCTTAGTGTGGCGGGTTACGGATACCTATAAAGCAGCTTTTGATGTGGATGATTATAAGAACTTTGTGCGCGTTCAGACGGATGCCGCTGTCCGAAAGTTGGCAAGTATGTATCCCTATGACAATTTTGCGGACGAAGGAATTGAAGAGGATATCACACTTCGATCCAGTGTTAACGAGGTCAGCGAAGCCCTGGAAAAAGAAATCCAGGACCGTCTGGAAATGGCAGGTATCGAAGTTTTGGAGGCAAGGATTGGCTATTTGGCCTATGCCCAAGAAATCGCAAACGCTATGTTAAAAAGACAACAGGCCACAGCTATTGTGGCCGCAAGACATAAAATTGTGGAAGGTGCGGTCAGCATGGTAGAAATGGCTTTGGACGAACTCAATGAAAAGGATATTGTGGATTTGGACGAAGAACGCAAAGCGGCCATGGTCAGTAATTTAATGGTGGTCCTATGTTCAGACAAAGATGCCTCGCCCATTGTCAATACAGGGACCCTCAACCACTAAATGAAACGTGTCGGGACTAATTTTTGAAATGCAAAGCGTAAGTAACACTTTTTAATGGCTAAGAAAAAGGCATTTGCACTTAGGGTCAATGAAGATATGCTAAAGGCCATTGAAAAATGGGCTTCGGACGAGTTTCGAAGTACCAATGGACAAATAGAATGGATGCTCATGAAAAGTTTGAAAGATGCCAAACGTACACCCAAAAAAAAGGAAGATGGTGACGACCCATGATTTGGGATTTTTTTAACGAAGTACTGACTTACCTTTAAGGCTACTAATTCAAACTGGCTAATGGCAAGAAATAACTTCGTATTTCTTCTACCTTTTCTTTGCTATATTTTTTGTCTGAACGCCCAAGTACAGGAAAAAACTTTTGTTGTCAAATACGTGAATGAGCCCATAACCTTGGATGGGACCCTCAATGAAAATGCTTGGCAAATTGCCGAAAGTGCGAAAGAATTCTATCAATACTTCCCTACCGATTCAGTACTCGCCAAACAGCAGAGTGATATTAAAATGATCTATGATGAAACTACCTTATATGTGGGAATCACAGTCCACGCCGCTGGGAATGACTATGTAGTACCTTCCCTTCAACGTGATTTTCGAGCGGGTGGTAGCGATAATATCACCCTAATGTTCGATACCTTCAATGATGGGACAAATGCCTTCCTATTTGGAACAAATCCCTACGGTGTTCGCCGTGAGGCTTTGGTTTCCAATGGGGGAACTACCCTTAGCGGTTTTACCACTTCTTGGGATGTTAAATGGAGGGGTGAGACCAAAATGTACGATAACTACTATATATCGGAGTGGGCCATTCCCCTTACCTCCTTTAAGTTCAAACAAGGGGAAACCAAGTGGAGGTTCAACAGTTACCGGTTCGATGTACAATCGAATGAAAGCAGTACTTGGATGCAAATACCCCAGAACCAATTTATCTTCAACCTGGCTTTTATGGGGGATATGGTCTTTGAAAAACCGCTGGGAAAATCAAGAACACCTTTCACCCTTGTGCCTTATGTCAACGCCATTTCATTAAGGGATTTTGACAATAACACCTCTGAAAATGAAGTAAAAGTTGGGGGTGACGCTAAAGTTGCCATTGGCAATGGAATGAATTTGGATATTACCGTTAACCCGGATTTTTCCAATGTTGAAGTTGATAACCTTATCATCAATACCACAAGGTTTGCCATCGCATTACCGGAACGGAGACAGTTTTTTATTGACAATGTTGATCTCTTCGGTACATTTGGGAGCGAGCGTGATGCTAATCCGTTCTTTTCCAGGAGAATCGGAATTGCAGAAGACACCGACGGGGAAACCATTGAAAATCCGATTATAGCAGGATTTCGTTTGAGCGGAAAACTCAATGAAAACTGGCGCCTGGGAGTATTGAACATTCAGACCGAAGCAGATGAGGAAAACGAAATACCCAGTAACAACAATACGGTTGTTGCCCTTCAAAAGAAGGTATTTTCAAGATCGAACCTCAGTTTTCTTTTTATCAATAGGGAAACCTTTGGGGAATACGAATTTCTTGACCCAATGGACAGATACAACCGCGTTGTTGGGATTGATTATAACCTAGCCTCGGCAGACAATACTTGGGTAGGTAAATTCTTTTACCATAAATCATTTGCGTCGCAAATAGGCGATGCCGATGATGCTGCCGGTGCAACTTTGGAATACCTCACCAAAAATTTGAATCTAGGATTTAGAAGCAGTTATGTAGGCAATGACTATAGATCTGACCTGGGCTTTATCCGAAGAAATGATATCATAGCGCTAAGGCCATATGTGGAATACAATTTCTGGCCTGAAGACAGTAAACTTATTCGACATGGTTTCCGGTTCGGACCAAACGCAATTTTTAGACCTACATTGGATTATCAGAATACCGATTATACCTTTTTTTACTCTTGGGATGCCCAATTCCAAGGGCAGGAAGAAATAGGGGTACGAGTCTTCGATCGGTATACGTTCTTAGTGGACCCTTTTGACCCTACAGGAACCGATGGCGCCGTTGAATTACCTGGAGATTTTGGGTATCATTACCTTTCTGGGGAAATTGGTTTTCAGTCGGATAGAAGAAAGGTATTTTCTTTTGATGGGGAGATCGGTTACGGAGAGTTTTTTAATGGTACCCGAAGTACTTTTGAAGGATCTGCCACCCTTCGATTGCAACCCAAGGTCTTGCTTTCGCTTAATCTCAATTACAACGGAATCAATCTTCCTGAACCCTTTCCAAGTGCGGACATTTGGTTGGTAAGCCCCAGGGTGGAAATAACCTTTAACAAATCCATCTTCTGGACCACCCTGGTCCAATACGGTAACCAGAGTGACAATTTGGGAATTAACTCTAGGTTACAGTGGCGCTTTGCTCCCTTATCCGATCTGTTCATAGTTTATAATGATAATTACTTTGTAAACACTTTTATGCCGCGCAATCGCTCCATTAATTTAAAGCTGACCTATTGGCTAAACATTTAGCCTTTCGTAACAAGAAGATTGGATTTCTTGGCATTTTTTTAACACCTCAACCTTTTAAATTAGCAGCCGCTAATGCAAAACCGAACTATGGCCAAGTTTTACGTTGCCATTCTTTTATCGCTTCTATTTTTCCTTGCCCATTCGCAAACTAGCCCCAAGTCCTTTATTGTGAAATACATTAACGAAGAAATCAAACCTGATGGAATTTTGGATGAATCCATTTGGGATACGGCAGATAGCGCAAAAGCGTATCATCAATACTTTCCTTCGGACTCGGTTATGGCGATAAAACCTACCGAAATTAAAATGTTGTACAACAGCACCACCCTTTTTATTGGTATAAAGGCCGAAGCAGACGGGCCTAACTACAATACCCGCTCTTTGCAACGGGATTTTCGAGGTCCGGGAATAGACCAAATCACCCTGGTATTTGATACTTTTAATGATGGCAATACGGCCTTTTTATTTGGCATCAATCCCTTTGGGGTGCGACGCGAAGGGCTTATTGCCAATGGAGGATTGGATGGAGGCGATTTTACCACATCCTGGGATGTAAAATGGCGTGGTGACGCTCAAATACACGATACATATTTCACGGCCGAAATGTCCATTCCATTGACTTCCCTGAAGTTTAAAGAGGGAGAGACCAAGTTCCGCTTTAATAGCTATCGCCTGGATATGCAGACCAACGAGCGAACCACATGGATGGACATACCACAAAACCAGCCCATATTTAGTTTGGCTTTTATGGGGGATATGATCTTTGAAGAAGGACTGGGAAAATCCCGGACCCCTTTGGCCTTGATTCCCTATAGCAATGGTATTGCAGCCAGGGACTATGAGAACAATGAGGACCTCAGTAATTTTAAAATTGGTGCTGATGCAAAGGTTTCCATTGGAAATAGTTTGAATTTGGATCTAACCGTAAATCCAGATTTCTCCACTGTAGAAGTGGACAATTTCATTACCAATCTGACCCGTTTTGAAGTGGCACTTCCAGAGCGGCGGCAGTTTTTTGTGGATAACAATGACCTTTTCGGAAACTTTGGAGGCGGCCGAGATGCAAATCCCTTTTTCTCAAGAAGAATTGGTATTGCAACGGACACCGCAGGAAATACCATAGAAAACCGCATCATTGGAGGACTCCGACTGAGTGGCAAACTAAATCGTAGCCTTCGCCTTGGATTTCTTAACATTCAAACCGAAGAGGACGCTTCCAATGAAATTCCCTCCAACAACAACATGATGTTGGCGCTACAACAAAAAGTGTTTTCGCGTTCCAACTTGGGATTTTTCTTTATCAATCGGCAGGCTATTGGCGCTTCAGACTTCTTACCAGAAGAGGAAGAATACAATCGTGTGGTTGGTTTGGATTATATTCTGGCCTCGGCCGATAATAGCTGGACCGGAAAGTTCTATGCCCATAAATCCTTCCAGCCCGAAGATAGTGAGGGCAATTATTCCCTAGGCTTTAACTTGGGGAGAAACACCAGGAGTTTCTCAGCAATTTTGGATGCAGTATCCATAGATGAGGAATTCAACTCGGATCTTGGTTTCATTAGAAGAAAGGACATCTTCAAAGTAGCGAATATTCTTGAAGGCCGGTATTGGCCAAAAAAGGGTAAAATCAATCGTTATCAATTACAAATGTTCAATGTGATCACTTGGCGGCAAAACCTTGATTTTCTTTATTCGGACTATGATTTTAATATGGAGGGTACAGCGGAGTTCAAGACTTTGGAAAGCCTGCAAGCCCGTTTTCAGAAACGTTATGTGTATTTAACGGACGAGTTTGAACCCACTGGAAAAGAAGATGCCATCCCCTTACCGGCAGATACGGGCTATCATTTCAATCGCGTGGAACTGGAGTTCCAGTCCGATCAACGGAAACTCTTTTCCTTTGGTATACAACCGAGCTATGGGGATTTTTTTAATGGGGAACGCTGGTCCGTGGAAGGAAGAATGAACATGAGGTTTCAGCCAAAAGTGGAGTTGGGCCTCAATGTACAATACGATCATATTGAACTTCCTGAACCTTTTTCTACCACGGATATTTGGCTGGTAAGCCCTCGGGCCACCATTACCTTTAGTAAGTCCGTCTTTTGGTCCACCTTGGTACAATACAGTAATCAAAGGGATAATTTGGGGGTCAATTCAAGGCTTCAATGGCGTTTTGCTCCTTTGTCCGATTTGTTTATTGTTTACAATGACAACTATTTTGTGAACACCTTTATGCCCAGAAGCCGTTCCCTTAACCTGAAATTAACGTATTGGCTTAATATCTAGGCGAAGTTGGTTTTCCTATATTTGGGGATAATCAAACCACCTGCCATGAATCAATTCCCGCTAACCGACGACACCATTATATTTGGGCTCTTGGCGCTCTGTTTGGGTTTCGTTTTTTACACCTCGTCCTTAAAAACTGGGTTCTGGAAAAAATTCTATTCCATCGTTCCAACCGTATTGATGTGCTATTTATTGCCATCGGTTTTTACGAGTACCGGTTTGGTAGATGAGGAAAGTTCCAATTTATACTATGTGGCCAGCCGCTATCTTTTGCCAGCGGCCTTAATTCTAATGACCCTTAGTATTGATTTGAAGGCCATTGCCAATTTAGGTTCAAAAGCCTTGATCATGTTTTTAACGGGAACTGCTGGTATTATTATTGGCGGGCCCATTGCCATCCTCATTGTATCCCTATTTTCTCCAGAAACGGTTGGGGGGGCTGATTTTAATGCGGTATGGAGGGGTTTGGCCACCATTGCTGGTAGTTGGATCGGTGGAGGGGCCAATCAGGCGGCTATGTTAGAGGTCTTTAAGTACAATCCAGAGAATTTCGGAAACATGGTTTTGGTGGATGTTGTTATGGCCAACGTTTGGATGGCTATCCTGCTTCTTGGCATTGGAAGGAGCACCAAAATAGATGCATGGTTGAAAGCGGATACTACCTCCATTGAGGCCTTAAAACTAAAAGTTACGGAATATACGGAGCGAATCTCAAGGATAACGTCCCTGCACGATTTGATTATGTTGCTATTCTTTGCCTTTTTGGGCGTGAGCATTGCCCATTTTTTTGGACATCATTTCTCTGAATTTTTAAAGGATAATTTTGAAGTCATTCGAAATAAGGAAAAGGCCTTATCGTCCTTGGGGTCAAAATTTCTTTGGATGGTGGTCGCCGCCACCTTAGTTGGAGTGGGGCTTTCATTTACAAAAGCCAAAGACTATGAAGGTGCAGGAGCCAGTAAAATAGGGGGAATGTTTATTTATATTTTAGTTGCTACCATTGGAATGAAAATGGATTTAAGCAAAATTTTTGAGAATCCGGGTCTTCTGGCCGTAGGGTTAATCTGGATAGCCATTCATGCCGGACTCTTGATTTTGGTTGCCAAAATCATAAAAGCACCTTACTTTTTCCTAGCTGTAGGTAGTCAAGCCAACGTGGGAGGAGCGGCTTCTGCTCCAGTGGTGGCCGCAGAATTTCATCCTTCGTTGACTTCCGTGGGTATTCTTTTGGCCGTTTTTGGTTACGTTGTGGGCACTGCTGGTGCCTATTTGTGTGCCATTTTGATGGAAATAGCTTCCACATTCTAAAAAACTACCGGAATGAAAATACCAAATTGGGTGATAATCGCTGGAGGAGTCGGTCAGATATATACAGCTCTGGTATACCCCTATATTCGACATCAAGTTTTTGATTGGTACAATGATGTAAAGCAGTTAAAACCTTTAAACCAAGAAATTGCAAAGACCTATGGACGATATATTCAAGGATTAAATTTTTCCTTTGGAGTCATTGCCATATTGCTTCCCAATGATTTAAAAAACCAAACCAATCTAGCCATCGCTTTAACCGGTTTAATTGGAGCCTATTGGGTCGGAAAAGTGGCAACGCAATTCGCCTATTATCCTATGTATCAGATACCAAAAAGGATGCTTTTTAAATTAGGCAGCTATGGTATGAATGCGTTGTTCGCTTTTTTTGCCATTGTATTTACTATTTTATTTTTGCACAATCTAAAAGTCTTTTAAACTTTCTCGATATTTACCGTCTCAAAAATTCACGATGAAAAGGATTCTACTCATCACATTAATCGGTCTGATGCTTCATTCTTGTTCCAGAAATGAAAATGCCATGGTGGTTTCAGGCAATATCAAAGGATTAAAAAAAGGCCTGCTTTACCTTCAAAAATTGGAAGATTCTGTTTTAACCACAATTGATTCCCTAGAAATCAGGGGTGATGGCACTTTTAGCTTTGAGCAAGAACTTGAACATCCAGAACTCTTCTACCTCTATCTGAACAAAAAAGACAATAACGATATTAATGACCGAATCGCTTTCTTTGGGGAAAAGGGAAATATATCAATTACAACCTCCTGGAACAGGTTTGAGACGGATGCCAAAATCCTAGGTTCCAAAAACCACAGGGATTATTCGGAATACCAGCAAATGATGTCCAATTTCAATAAACGGGATTTGGAACTGGCCCAGGCAGCTTTCGGGGAAAGCGATAGCCTAAAAGTGGATTCCATTGAAATACTGGCGGAAAGAAACTATGTAAATCGTTATCGATATCTCCTGAATTTCGGATTGACCCATCCAAATTCTTTTGTCACGCCATATATTGCCATAACGGATGGACCCGAAGCCAATCCCATTTATTTGGATTCCATCTACAATAGCTTACCGGACAGTATTGCGCAAAGCAACTATGGCCGAATATTGGCAAAAATGGTCAATGAAAGTTCGCAAAACTAGGCCAGCTTATTTAAGTCTCCGATTAAGGTAGTCGCTTTTTCTTCAAGTTCTGCACGTATGGACTTAAAATGGGCCCTTTTGTCTTCAATACCTTGTTGATGTACCTTTCCCATTAGCTCATCAAAAGCCTGGATGGATTTATCAATGATTGAAGAACCTTCTTCTGAATTGGAATTGTCGGTCGCAGCTTCCCACTGGTAGACCGCCTCAATAATATCCCCAAGAACGAAATTAATGTCCTTTTTCAGGTCCCTTATACTGGCCATGTGACGTATTTTTTCTAAAAATACAACTAAATCGTTACTTCCAAAAGTTCTGCGCTGGTAGTCGCTATTTCAACTTTTGTCGAAGCTGCCGGGATGAGCAACGTTTCCCCTTTGTTGATTATGGTCTTGCCCCCATCATTGGATATTTCTGCCCTACCCTGGGTGCATAGGTATATGGTAAAAGAATCCCTTTGGGACACGTCTTGTACCATGTCCTGGGTGAGGCTCAAAAAATTCGTTTTAAAATAGGGACAATCTACCATGACATTCACAGCATCCCTGGTATTGGGATAAGTGACCTTGAAATCATCTTTTCGTTCATAGTCAATGGCATCTAGTGCCATTTCGGTATGGAGTTCCCTTAGGCTTCCATTCTTGTCCCTTCGATTAAAATCGAAAACGCGATAGGTAATATCAGAAGTTTGTTGGATCTCTGCCAAAAGCACTCCACCACCAATGGCATGTATCTTTCCGGTATTGATAAAAAAAGTATCCCCTTGTACCACTTCCTCATAGTTCAATAGGTCAAGAAGGGTATTGTTCTCCAGACTTTTGGAATACTCTTCCCTTGTCACATCTTTATTGAAACCTACGATGAGTTTTGCTCCCGGATCGGCATCCATAATATGCCACATTTCCGTTTTCCCGAAGGAATTGTGGCGTTCTTTGGCCAATTCATCATTGGGATGCAATTGTATGGACAGGTCTTTTTTTGCGTCTATGAATTTGATCAAAATTGGAAACGCGGTCCCAAATCGTTGTAAAACGCTATCCCCCATTAAATCCTTGCCATATTCCCCAATCAGTTCATTCAATGATTTTCCAGAAAGTTCCCCGTTGGAAACTATGGACACATCACCCGAAACTCCTGACAATTCCCAACTCTCCCCAGTGGTATTTGTCTTGCTCGGTTTTTTAAAAAGATTTTTTAGTTTTTCGCCCCCCCAGAGGCGGTCTTTCATTAAAGGGGTAAACTTTAAGGGATAAAGCATTTTTTGTGATTAACCTGAATAAGTGACGAAATTTCTTGGGGTTTCGTACAAAACCACTTCCAGTTCCTTACTGGAATCAATATGGGGACGGAGCTTATTAAAAATAACCACAGCAATGTTTTCCGCTGTGGGATTACGATTTTTAAACTCAGGTACCTCTTCATTCAAATTTTTATGATCCATCGTATTTTCCACCTGTTCTTTGATCAAGTCTTTCAAGACCTTCATATCCATAACGTAACCCGTCTCTGCATCAATTTCCCCAGTAACGCTAACAATCAAGTCATAGTTGTGCCCATGATATTTGGGGTTGTTGCACTTGCCAAAAATCGCTTCGTTCTTTTCAAAGCTCCAATCCTTGCGATATAACCTATGTGCTGCATTAAAATGTGCCTTCCTGCTAACTTTCACTTTCATTATTCCCTCCCTTCCAGTAAAAAATCATGAAAGCGTTCGAAGATGATTTTAAACCATGCTGTATAGTTCTGAGGATGTATACCAATGTCCTTCTGGATATCCGACGGGAACATCCACATCCAATTGGCCACCTCCTCAGGATTTATTTTTGGGGTGCCATTGAAATTTCCTATCATCACGTGATCTAACTCATGTTCTGTCAGGCCATTATCAAAAGGAGCTTTGTAGATAAAGGAAAAAACTTCCCTTAAATCGGTCTCAAATCCCATTTCTTCCATGAGACGTCTTTTTCCTGCCTCGATATTGGTTTCCCCATCCCGCTGATGACTGCAACACGTATTGGTCCACAACAACGGCGAATGATATTTATCGGCCGCTCTTTGCTGTAGCATAATCTCCCCTTTTTTGTTCATTATAAAAACCGAGAACGCCCTATGTAAGCGGGCTTTTTCGTGCGCTTCCATTTTGGGCATCAAACCAATGGGGTTATCCTTGGTATCGACCAAAATCACTTTCTCTTCCATGGTTGCAAAAATAAGGCCTTTGCCCGACTGAACCTGTCAAGCTGAATATAAAAAACCATAAAACAATTTGAATCAGAAAAATCGAGGAGATTTCAGGTTCCCAAGATTCCTGAGAAAATCATAGCGGAGAATAATTTCAAAGGAACCATCATTAAATGTGCTAGCCCCTAAATCCGTAATTTCCCGATCATAGGCAAGACCTATTAAAAACTGATCCGAAATTTGAAAACCAAACATGCCGCTAAAGGCTGCATCCCATCGGTAAGCGGCACCAACTATAAACTTTTCATTAAACATAAAATTGGCCGATACATCCACTTGTAATGGAGCACCTTCTACCCATTTGGTCAACAAAGCGGGCTTAAACTTTAAAAAAGGGTTCAAATCCCATACATAACCGGTTATCAAATACCAGTTCATACGTTCCCTGGCCGTTGATAGATTGGATTCATCAAAATGCTCTGTTTCCAACATTCTTGGCACGGATAATCCAGCATAAAATCGCTCATCATGGTAATAAATTCCCGCTCCAATATTTGGTGAAAATTGATTGTCTATATTCTGCTGAAGTGTTGGGTCCGGACCCTGTCCCAAATCCTGATTCAATTCGGAGAATTGAATATCCAGCAAATGCGCACTGGCCTTTAATCCAAAACTCAGTTGACCCTCAATGCCCGTCTGTATGGTGTATGAAAAGTCAAGGTCGAAATAGGTTTCGGAGGTCGGTCCGATGACATCATTGACCACTGACAATCCCATTCCCAAACCCCTATAACCCATTGGTGTGTGAAGATTCAGGGTTTGTGTCTCTGGTGCTCCGTCCAAACCAACCCATTGTGCCCGATACAGTGCCCCAATACTTAGATGGCCGCGCGACCCAGCATAGGCCGGATTTACACTTACGGTATTGTACATATATTGCGTGTATTGCGCATCTTGTTGAGCCATTGAAACTATGGTGGTCAGTAGTGCAATAGAGCATAATACTGACTTGTGAACCCCTCGATGTATTTTTCTTTCTTTCACAGCCTCTCTTTTACCTGTTTATGTAGATATAACCCGATAGTTGTTGCGTAATACCACTGTCATCTTCGTAATCTATAATGTAGAAATACGTTCCTACGGGTAATCTGCTGTCTTGATCAACGGTGACCCGTCCTTCCGAGGTCCCATCGAATACATTGCCTGAGGAGTTATAGGCCCTGGTCTCAAAAACCAATACGCCCCATCGGTTATAAATCTTTACGGTATTGTTTGGATAATTTTCTATGTTTTCTATTCTAAGTACGTCATGAATACCATCCCCATTGGGGGTAATCACATTAAATACTTCGATATCGGCATCGGTTGGTCCTAAATCTGGATCTAAATAATTCGGTATGCCGTCGTTATCGCTATCATCATTGCTTATATCACCATCTTCATTCGGATCTTCATCCGGTGTCTCAATGCCATCATCATCGTCATCAATATCCCTAAAGTCTGGAATGCCATCACTATCCGTATCAGGAAGTCCAGTTTGTGGATCATCCAGTTCATCGTTGACATCATCATCATTAATTTCACTGCCTTCATAACCATCGTCCAGACCATCTCCATCCGAATCGTTTCCAGTAGGAACAACATCAGCCACACCGTCTTGATCAAAGTCATGGCCTTCAATGTTATCCGGAACACTATCATTATCACTATCCTCGTCCACATAATCCGGTAGTCCGTCACCATCACTATCAATAGGAACCAACCCAACATTTCCATTGTCTTCGTACGCATCGTCCAAACCATTGGCATTGGCATCCACACCACTGGGTCCTATATAACCAGCGACCAATTGGGCTTCTATGTTATCAGGTATTCCGTCATTATCGCTATCGATATCCAGATAATCGGGTATTCCATCACCATCAGTATCTGTTGGATTGGTACTTGGATCATAGTCCCCATCCAAGTTCAAGTCTTCAAACAAATCCACAATACCATCGTTATCCGCATCTAAATCGGATGCCGGATTAACGATAAGCGTAACTGTAGCGGTACTGCAATTGCCTACGCCATCACAAACCGTATAATCGAAAGTATCGGTTCCCGTGAATCCTGGATTAGCCGTATAAATGACCGTATCATCTGAGGGATCGTTTGGTGTACCATTGTTATCTATGGTCGCCACTCCATTTGATGGCATGGTGATAACCAAAGTACCATCATTCGGAAGATCATTATCGTTGTCCAGAATATCAATCGTAAGCGCTACTCCTTCTTCCGCAGTGGCAAAGTCATCAATAGCATCAACGATAGGTAATACATCAACGGTAACCGTAGCCGTACTACAATCACCCATATCGTTACAAACCGTATAATCGAAACTGTCGGTTCCGTTGAAATCAGGATCAGGAGTGTATGTTACACTATCGTCAGTTGGATCATTTGGCGTGCCGTTGTCATCTATAGTCACTGTACCATTGGCAGGGTCGGTTGTTGTTAACGTACCCGTAGTAGGTAAATCATCATCATTGCCATATAGGGGCACTACCACGGAATCATCTTCATCGACGGTTACAAAATCATCTTGAAGGTCGGCTGCTTGTTGTAGGCAAACCACCGTAAATCTTGGTAACGCTATGGAATTGCCGGCCTTGGTTATGGTGGCTACATAGCGTGCTACAGTTTCCGTAGCTATCACCGTAGGTTGCGTTCCGGATAGCGAGGCATTGCTCCAGCTAACGGTTGCACTTCCCTGGACATTGGCGGAAACGTCCAAAGTGACTTCATTATCAGGGGCGCTACAATCCGTTAGGATAAAATACCCGGTTGCATTTGATCCACAAAGCGTGCCCTCGTAGGTTGCAAAATATACCCCTGGCTGGGTAGCCTCATAAAAAGAATTCGTACCTAAGACCGCACTTGTATCCGAAGCCTCATACCAACGGTAATTGGATCGGGTCCCCTCGCTATCATTGGTAGGCGCCTGTAGTAAAAACTGGGCATGAACAAAGCACATTCCCAACATTAAAAAACAAATGCTAAGAATATTGGTTTTGTATGTGTTGAAATAGTTCAAATCGATTTGGGGTCGTTTACACAAATTATTTTACAACGAATACCACATTGATCAAGGAATTGTAGTCAGTGGGTTGATTATCGATATCATAGGTCATTACACCTGTGGCACCATCAATACTGATATCACTAAATACATTAGGGTCATAATAGGTAACGTAATAGTAAAGTTCATTTGCAGCGTATGTTGGGATATCCGGAGCTGTTACTAAACCGTCGATACTCCTGACTAAATTTATGTTTCCAGAGCCAAATTGATTGATGTACTCTGTATAAAGATTGATTGTTCGATCATCCCCATTCGTCGACGCATCGATCGCAATGGATGGTGGATAAAAAATGCGTCCAGATGCTGAGGTAATTGGGGTAATGGCCTGCACCACGTCTTCCACAGTGGATTCATTGGCACTATCACCATCAGAGTCAACAGCCGTAGCAAGAACGACTTCTGATGCATCTTGGTCATCAGAAGCTTTTGCCCATCCGGAAGAAGTATACCAATAAATGGTTTCTTCATCGGTGCTATAAGCACATGATCCAATAGGTGCAGTCGTAATTGCAGTTATATCAGCAGTTGTTCCTGAAGGCATGCCCATAACGGAACCTGCATCAATCTGCGCTTTCACAGAAATACAGAGAATTAATAATCCTATAGTTAATATTGCCTTTCTCATTCTAAACTTCGGTTAGTTTTGTTTATGGAATAACGATTACAGTAAACATGAACTCCAAATCAATATCGTCTTTTTGGGTTGTACCATTATCACTATCACCTATATTTACCATGAAACCGGTTGTTGCTTGATTATAATAGGTTATTCCGGGATCATCATAGTTTTGACTGCCATTGCCAGGACAATCTCCATCACAGTCAATAGTGGCGACTTGTATGATATAATTGGCACTTGAAAGTGCTGTATCAAAAGTGACTTCGTAGTCCCCTTCATCTATTCTGCCTACAGAGGCACCATAAAGATTTGAATTGGCAGTATCTACTTCAGGTGTTCCCATATAATCTATGACCACTTTTCCGGTAGCATAAATTGTCGGTACGGCCAATACCGCTGCAATATCTTCAATCGCCTGTTGTACGGTTGTTTCATCATTACCATCACCATCTACATCAACAGCGCTGTTGAGATTGACCTCAGTGGCATCTTGGTCGTCACTGCCCACCAGGTCGCTAAGGTCCACCGAGTTGCCGCCCGTGGCCGGGTTGGTCAACGTCAGTACGTTGCTCCCATCTAGGTTCAGGTCCGATAGCTCGTTCGTGTCATCGTTCACATAGGGGCTCAGGTCCACCGTCTGGGCGGCCTGTCCATCGTCCTCAA
>JBCDBE010000047.1:0-24859 GCA_039184365.1 Bacteroidota bacterium
AATCTTCGGTGTTTTCAAATTCATTTTGTTGCTGGTCTTCGGAACTATCGCATGCATTGAGAAGTAAACCTACAATGAATAGTAATGTTAGTTTTCGCATTTAAATTGAATATTGGACGTGATTTTAGACTATACACATGAACTAAAATAGTAAAGGTTTATTTTGATTCACATAAGGAATTTTAAATTAAATCAAAAAATGTGACTTTTATAGCTATCTTGTTTCAAAGTAATAACCATTAAATAGTAAAGGACATTATGAGTGTAAAAGCAAAATATCAAGCCGTTTTAGATTTGGGGCAAGAACTGGGCATCCAAGGGGGTGATGTATCCGAAGAAGATGGCGTTTTAAAAGTAAAAGGTGAGGCCAATACGCCCTATGAAAAAAATGCAATTTGGGACAAAATCAAGGAAATAGGTGGTGAAAGTCCGTCCGATATTAAAGCAAACATAACGGTTGCCGATGATTCTGTTTATCACAGGCATACCGTAAAAAGCGGGGAATCCTTAAGTAAGATTGCAAAGCACTATTACGGTGACGCCATGAAGTACAACAAAATCTTTGAGGCCAATACCGATCAATTGAAGAATCCAGATTTGATCCATCCCGATCAGGTATTGGTGATTCCAAATATTTAAGAAAACCCAGGTTAGTTTTAAGGGCGCCGATTGGCGCCTTTTTTATTCAAGCCCTTCAATAATACGATGGGCAAAATGCAGAATACGTTCAAACTGCTCGTCCAGCCCCATATCACTATTATCAAATACTATGGCGTCCTCAGCCTTTCGCAAAGGCGAAATTGCCCTGGTAGAGTCCAAATAGTCCCGTTCCTGTACATTTTTTAGCACCTCATTGTACGTTACCTCCTCACCTCTATCCAAGAGTTCTTTGTACCGACGTTGTGCCCTTTTCTCAGCCGAAGCCGTCATAAACAACTTTAATTCCGCTTCTGGAAATACGATGGTACCGATATCCCGACCGTCCATAACAATACCCTTGTTGACCCCCATTTTTTGCTGTTGCTCCACCAGTTTTTCCCGAACCTCTGGAATGGTGGCAATTTTACTTACCTGCCGGGAGACTTCAAGGGTGCGAATTTCTTGTTCGACATTCTTATTATTTAAATGGATTTGGAATTGCTTGGTATTTAGGTCTTTTTTGAAGGATACCGCTACATGGGGCAACTGCGATTTCAGTCCTTGAAAATCTTCAATACCATCTCCAACATAACTGTTTTCAATAGCATACAAGGTAACCGCTCGATACATGGCCCCAGTATCTACATACAAGTACCCCAAAGCCTCTGCCAAACGTTTGGCTACCGTACTTTTACCTGTAGAAGAGTGCCCATCAATGGCAATAATGATATTAGGCATATATCAAAAATAGGAAGAACACCAACAATCCCAATAATTCATCGAACTTAAAAAATCATCCCTTTTGCCAACGTCCAGATTTGGTCATAGCTTCTTGGCATTCTTGACGCGTTGCTTGGTAATAGCAATATTCACGACCTCACTCATATCCGAAACATAGTGAAAATTAAGTCCTTTTAAGTACTCTTGTTTGATTTCAAGGATATCCTTTCTATTGTCTTCACAAAGGATGATCTCTTTTATTCTCGCACGTTTGGCAGCAAGGATTTTTTCTTTTATCCCCCCAACCGGGAGTACCTTGCCACGAAGGGTAATTTCACCTGTCATGGCCAAGCTCTTTTTCACCTTACGCTGGGTAAACAAGGAAACCAAGGAGGTTAGCATGGTAATTCCAGCACTGGGACCATCTTTGGGGGTGGCCCCCTCAGGTACATGAATGTGAACGTTATAGTTGCCAAAAACCTCGCTATCGATACCAAAACTTTCCGCATTGGATTTGATGTACTCCATGGCAATGGTAGCGGATTCCTTCATCACCTTACCTAAATTACCGGTGATATTAAGTTGTCCTTTCCCTTTGGATAGAATGGATTCAATGAACAAGATATCTCCGCCAACACTTGTCCAAGCCAATCCTGTAACCACTCCGGCCACTTCATTATTTTCATACTTATCCCGTTCCATTCGAGGTGGACCGAGTACTTCTTCAACAACTTCATTGGTCACCTTAACATCGTAGGTTTCTTCAATCGCAATATGCTTAGCTGCATAGCGCACCATTTTAGCCAACTGTTTTTCCAACGTTCTAACTCCGGACTCCCTGGTATAGCCCTCAACGATTTTTTCCAATTGGGGTTTTCCAATTTTTAAATCGTTGGAAGTCAAGCCGTGTTCTTTTAGTTGTTTGGGCAACAAGTGTTTTTTGGCAATTTGGACTTTTTCCTCAATGGTATACCCCGTTACATTGATGATCTCCATACGGTCACGAAGGGCCGGTTGAATGCCTCCCAAATTATTTGCAGTAGCGATAAACATGACTTTGGAAAGGTCATACCCCATTTCCAGGAAATTATCATAAAACTCGCTATTTTGCTCCGGATCCAGGACTTCCAGCATTGCCGAGGAAGGATCGCCTTGATGGCTGTTCCCCAATTTATCAATTTCATCCAAAATAAACACGGGATTTGAGGTTCCCGCTTTCTTGATACTTTGCACAATACGACCGGGCATGGCCCCAATATAGGTCTTTCGATGACCACGGATTTCCGCTTCATCCCTAAGACCTCCCAAGGACATACGCACGTATTCCCTACCCAAGGCTTCGGCCACAGATTTCCCCAAAGAGGTTTTACCTACCCCAGGAGGGCCATAAAGACAAAGAATAGGTGATTTCATATCGTTACGTAACTTCAAAACAGCTAAATACTCGATAATTCTCCGCTTAACATCTTCAAGTCCGTAATGATCTCGATCCAATATTTTTTGGGCACGCTTTAGATCAAATTTATCCTTGGAAAATTCGTTCCAGGGCAAATCCAAGAAAAGGTCCAAATAGTTACGCTGGATGGAGTATTCTGCCACTTGCGGATTCATACGCTGCATTTTGGACAATTCCTTATCAAAATGCACTTTGACCCTATCATCCCATTTCTTTTTCTTGGCCTTTCTGTGCATCTCCTCGATTTCCTCATCATAGGATACCCCACCCAATTCTTCTTGAATGGTCTTCATCTGCTGGTGTAGGAAATATTCGCGTTGTTGCTGGTCCATGTCATGACGGACCTTACTTTGAATATCGTTCTTCAATTCCAACTTCTGAAGTTCCAAATTCATGTGCTTCAGTGTCGCAAGGGCCCTCTCCTGCAGGTCTTGTATTTCAAGTAGTTCTTGTTTCTCTTTTACCCCCAAATTAAGGTTGGAAGAAACAAAATTGATCAGAAAGGAGTTGCTTTGAATATTCTTAATCGCAAAGGTGGCTTCACTAGGTATGTTTGGATTGTCCTTAATGATCTGATAGGCCAATTCTTTAATGGAATCAATAATCGCCAAAAACTCTTTATCGTTTTGACTGGGTTTTGTTTCGTTGGCCTCTTTGATGGTCGCCGTCATATACGGTTTTTCGGTGATGACTTCAGCAATCTCAAATCGTTTTTTCCCTTGGATAATAACGGTGGTATTGCCATCGGGCATTTTCAGTACCCTAAGTATCCTAGCTACGGTGCCCAAAGAGTTGATATCCTTAACTTCTGGATTTTCCACACTTTCATCCTTTTGGGATACGACACCAATAACTTTGGTGCCTTGATTGGCATCCTTTATTAGATTTATCGATTTATCCCTTCCGGCAGTAATGGGAATCACCACTCCAGGAAAAAGAACAGTATTTCGCAACGGCAATATGGGCAGGGTTTCGGGGAGATTTTCCCTATTCATTTCCTCTTCATCCTCAGGAGTCAACAAGGGAATCAATTCCGCCTCATCATCCAACCCTTGAAAAGACATATTGTCAAGGCTTTCAATTTTTATTGAACTCATACGTATTTTTCAGTCATTCTGTCATTAAAACTAAGGTCCCAGTACTATCCTACATCAGAAAAAAAACCAAAAACCTATTGACCTACAGTTATTTATGACAATAAATCATTAAAGTATATGCATTAGAAAACAATTCTTATGCCACAGGTTCAAAAAAACTTTTACAAAAGTGTAACAGTTGTTAAATTTTACCATCTCTAAGACAAACCATTCACCTTTTGAGCCACCAGAATGAAAATATTGATGTGTTGTTGCAACAATGCCTTGAAGGCAAGCAACGGGCGCAGATGGAAATCTATAACCGATATTATAAGGCCATGTACAATACTGCTTTACGAATAGTGAAACATACCGCAGAAGCAGAAGATGTAATGCAAGAGTCTTTTTTGAATGCGTTTACAAAGTTGCATACGTTCAAGGGCAATGTAACTTTTGGAGCCTGGTTAAAGAGAATTGTCATCAATAACAGTATTTATCATTACAGAAAACAGCAGAAGAATCAAACTACTGATTTAGATGAGGTACTATATAAGGTCGAAGATAATGATGCAATTGGTTTGGACCAAAGTGGTTATACGGAACTGAAGGCTCAAAAAGTGATGGAAACCATGAATAGTTTAAAAGACAATTACAGAGTTTCTTTGACCTTAAACCTTATTGAGGGATATGATTACGAAGAAATCAGTCAAATTATGGATATCAGCTATGCCAATTGTAGGACGACCATTTCAAGAGCCAAGGAAAGTCTACGAAAAAAGTTAGCAGTAAACGTTTAGTTATGAAAAAAGAAAATTTAGAGAATTTATTTGAAAGACTTCACAATGACTTTGACTTTGAAGAGCCTAAAGCCGGTCACCAGGAACGCTTTCTTGAAAAGTTGAACCAAGCCAATGGCGTGGCCACACTACCAAAGAAAAGAAATTGGTGGAAACCTTTGTCCATTGCGGCTTCCATTTCATTGGTTTTAGTGCTGGGCCTGCAATTGTTCAACAACCAACCTACCCTTAAGGAACAGGTCGTTGAAATTGCCCCTGAAGTCTCCGAAACCGAATTCTACTTTGCCAGTTTGATCGAAGAACAGGTTCAAATGCTCAAAGAAGAAAAATCACCTGAAACAGCCAAGTTGGTGGATGACACCTTGGCCAAGCTCAGTGAACTGGAAGCCGATTACAAGGTTTTGGAGCAAGAACTGGTCAATGGTGGCAATAGCAAAATGCTGTTAAATGCCATGATAACCAATTTTCAAATACGAATTGATTTATTGGAAGAAGTTTTAGCCAACGTAGAAACCATTAAAAATTTAAAACCACAAGATGATGCGAACTTTACTATTTAAATATGCATGTCTAACCCTAATGCTGGTCCCCTTTACTGCGATGGCAGTATCTGGTGGCGGTGGGATGAAGGGAAGGTACACCAAAGAAAAAACCATAAAAAAAGAGTTTGATGTGAACTCTGATGCCTTGCTCAAGGTTAAGAACAGTTATGGTAACCTTAACCTAACTTCTTGGGACGAAGACCGGGTTATGATTGAGGTTTATATAAAGACCAACGGAAACAATGAAGACAAAGTACAGGATCGATTGGATGAAATCGATGTGGATTTTGACGGCAGTTTAAGTATGGTTACAGCCATAACCAGATTCGGTGACCGAAACAAGAACTGGGGATGGAAGTGGGGAAAACGGAACAATGTTAGCGTACAAGTGAACTATACCATTAAACTTCCAGTAAAAAACAGCATCAGTCTGTCCAATGATTACGGTAACATTTATGTGGATCGAGTAGATGGACATGCCAAAATTAGCTGTGACTACGGAAAGATGGAAATTGGCCAATTAAGGGGAAGGAACAACGAGCTTCGATTTGACTATACATCGCGTTCCACTTTTGAATATATTAACAGCGCCGAAATTATTGCGGATTATTCGGGGTTTACCGTGGAAAAGGCAGGTGATTTGAAAGTCAATGCGGATTATACCAATGCCGTCATCCGTGAAATGGGTGATTTAAATTATACTTGTGATTATGGTTCCATGGAAGTGGGCAAGGTCAATAGCGTTTCAGGAAGTGGAGATTACATCGGTATCAAGTTGGGTGAGGTCAGTGGTAGTGTAAGCATTACCGCAGATTATGGCTCGGTCAAGATTGAGGAAATGACAGCAGAGGGAGGCGACATCAATATCCGTTCCGACTATACAGGGATCAAAATCGGTTATTCCCCCGCGTACCACTTTGACTTTGATATTACCACAGAGTATGCAGGTGTTAATGGCATAGGTGATTTTGAAATTCAGGTCAGAAAGGAAAAATCAAGTGAAAAATACTACAATGGGTATTATGGAAGTGACAATTCTGGTAACGTCGTTCAAATAGATAGTGAATACGGTGGAGTATCCTTTTACAAAAACTAAATAGCAATAAAAAGAACAACCATGAAAAAAACAATAACCTTAGGCCTAGTGCTTTGCTCCTTAATCGGCACTGCCCAATGGGGTGGAAAGAAAATAAAGGGAAATGGCAAAGTGGTGACCATTGAACGCTCGGTGGGTGATTATGAATCCATCGCCTCTGCAGGTTGGTTCGATGTCATATTGGTCGATGGAAAAGAAGGTACGATAACCTTGAAGGGCGAAGAAAATCTTTTGAAATATATTGAAACCGAAGTTAAAAATGGAAAGTTGACCATTAAAAAGGAAAAAGGGGTCAACTTAAAATCCTCTAGTTGGAAAGGTGTTATTGAAGTTACCATTCCAATAGAAGAGATAAGCAGTGTCAGCTTGGCCGGTTCTGGAGACGTTATTTCGAAAACTACGATTAAAACGGATGATTTCAGGGCCTCATTGGCAGGTTCAGGTGACGTACAACTCTCCGTGGAGGTATCCAGTTTTGACGCATCGCTCTCTGGTTCGGGAGATATGGAGTTTGATGGCTCAGCAACCAATTTCAAGGTTTCCGTAGCGGGTTCTGGAGACGTGGACGCTTTTGGGTTAACCGCTAATTTTGTGGAAGCCTCCGTTGCGGGTTCTGCAGACCTGAATGTTACTGCCAATCAAGAGATAAGGGCTAGGGTTTCCGGTTCCGGGGATATTACCTACAAGGGAAATCCAACCAAAATAGATAGTAAGGCCTCAGGTTCTGGGGATATCTCGAGTTACTAATTCACAATCAAAAACTAAAATCATGAAAAGAACACTAACATTTGCATTAGCTGTATTAACCGTAACCGTTTCAAATGCGCAATGGAAAAGGGTAAAAGGAAATGGGAATACCGTAACTATCGAACGATCGGTAGGAGAATATGACCAAGTGGCATTGGCCGGCTGGTTTGATGTAGAATTGGTCGATGGCGATGAAGGTGAGCTTACCCTGACAGGGGAGTCCAACCTGTTGGAATACATCAAGACCGAAGTAAAGGATGGAAAATTGACCATCAAACAAAGAAAAGGGGTCAACCTAAAGCCATCCAATTGGAACGAAGGTATTCTCATTGTGGTACCTGTGGAAACAATTGATGGAGTTTCCCTTTCAGGTTCAGGTGATATTGTTGGAAAAACAACGTTAAAATCCAACAATTTTAAAACTTCAATTTCAGGATCGGGGGATATTACCCTTAATGTGGAGGCCAAGAGTGTAGATGCCTCCATGTCAGGTTCAGGAGACATACGACTATCCGGAAGGACAACCGATTTTGAAGTTTCGGTTTCAGGTTCCGGGGATATTCGGGCTTATGACTTGGAAGCCGATTTTGTGGAGGCCCAAGTTTCAGGTTCAGCAGATATCAAAATAACGGCCAATGAAATGCTTAAAGCACGGGTTTCAGGATCTGGGGACATCAGTTATAAAGGGAATCCAAAAAAGATTGACACCAAGAGTTCCGGTTCAGGGGATATTTCAAGTTATTAGTCCACTGGAAATAAATAATCAATCAAAAAACGTGAAAAGCCTTGATGGAATCATCAAGGCTTTTTATTTATCCTCATTAGTAAGATAGCTCCAACAATAAAGAACAAGGCAAAAAACAAAGCGGCATTTCGCATAGTTCCCGTTATCTGTATTATGTACCCAAACAAAAAAGTTCCTATGATAATGCCTATTTTTTCGGAAACATCATAAAAACTAAAGAATGAAGTGGTATCTGTAGTTTCAGGCAAAAATTTTGAATAGGTAGAACGTGAGAGTGCCTGTATCCCTCCCATGACCAAACCGACCAGGGCGGCACCAATATAAAAGTCCATGGGACTGATCATAGTGTAGGCGTATAAACAGATCAAAAACCAGAGTAGGTTCACGACAATCAGTGTTTTAATATTCCCAAAACGTTTTGACGACCAGGCAATTACGTAGGCCCCAATAATAGCAACCAATTGAATCATGAGTATACTGGCTATCAAACCAAATTGTCTCTTTTCGTCGGAACCCCAATCAATTTCCTGTTCTCCAAAATAGGCAGCAATCAACATGATGGTCTGTACGGCCATGCTGTAAACGAAAAAGGCAATCAGGTATTTTTTCAATCTGACCTGTTCACCCATTTGTTTCCATACGGACAACAACTCCTTAAATCCATTAAGTATAATATTCTTGGCCTCCCCTTCCCGTTTATATCCCCTTGGAAGATGGTAAAAAGTGTATTGGCTAAAAAGCATCCACCAGACCCCAACGGTTACAAAAGATATTTTCATTGCTTTCACTGCCGCAGGAAGGTTTTCTGAATCAACAAGACCAAAATGATCCGGATACATAACCATATATAGATTCAAAAGTAGTAATAGCACACTGCCAACGTATCCCATGGAAAATCCTTGAGCACTTAATCGGTCTTGCTGATTCTCATAGGCAACATCAGGCAAATATGAATTGTAAATCGCGAGACTTACCCAAGATCCCACAAGACCCGCCGCATAACAAATAAGGCTCCAATAAATATTTTCAAGGGAAAACCAATACAAACCGATACAACCTAAGGCTCCCAAATAAGTGAAAAACTTTAAAAAAATCTTTTTGTTTCCCAAATAGTCGGCAATTCCAGAAACTAAGGGGGTAATCAATGCTATGATTATAAATGAAAGGGAAGAGACATAACCAATTAAAGGGGCGCGTTCAATGGACGAACCAAAAACTACTACGGTTTCTACATCTGCCATGCGAAACAATGCACCATAATAAATGGGGAAGATGGCACTGGAAATGGTAAGGTTATAGACCGAAGTGGCCCAATCATAAAAAGCCCAGGCATTCAATAGTTTTTTCTCTCCCTTTAATGCAAAGACTTTTGCCATACCCTAAAAATAGAAAAGCTGCCCGAATTGGACAGCTTTTCCATATTTTTCTTGTCCCTCTTTTTTATTTAAAAGTTGTCACCCCAAACTTTGCTGCCTCTTTCTTGGCCTCGGGCGCCCAAGCGGTCAAATTATTTATACGCGTGTCATTGGAAGGGTGTGTGCTCATAAATTCCGGGGGGGCTTGACCACCGGATTTAGCTTTCATTCTTTTCCAAAGCTCTGCGGCCTCATCAGGGTTATATCCTGCTATGGCCATAATCTGGAGACCTATTTTATCCGCTTCAGTCTCATGGCTCCGACTAAAGGGGAGCATCCCCCCAAATTGTGAACCCAATCCGTAGGCCTGCATCCATGTATTCTGTGTTTCCGCAGATTGCCCACTGGTGGCCACAGCAACACCAACTGCGCCAACTTGTTGTAAGGTACTGGCACTCATACGCTGCGCCCCATGGTCCGCTAAGGCATGTGCCACTTCATGGCCCATCACAACCGCTATACCCGTTTCGCTTTGACAAATTGGCAATATGCCCGTATAGAATACTATTTTACCACCGGGCATACACCATGCGTTAACGGTTTCGTCATCTACCAAATTATATTCCCACTGGTAATCCTTCAGGTACCCAGGATATCCATTGGCGTTCAACCAAGTTTCAGAGGCTTTGGCAATTTTCTGTCCAACGCTTTTTATCATATTGGCCTCTTTGGTGCCCGTTACTACCTTATTTTCTGTTAAAAATTGATCATATTGGGCAAACGCCGTGGGAAAAAGCTGTTGATTCCCATAAAAGTTCAGTGTTTTCTGTCCAGTAAAAGGATTTGTTTTACAGCCAGCGATAAACAAAAAAGCAATTATAGGAAGGATACATTTTTTCATAGTCATCAATTTAAGTTGCCAACAATAAGGGAATTCCCAAACATTTAAAAGGGTTGGCATTCCCCATTATTACGTTAAATTACAAAATCAAAAATCTTCTTATTCCATAGGACCCCTCAAAATGGCAAAAGTCACATGCCCTAGTCCCCAAACAAATGAAGTTCCGTGATATCCTTACCTACTTCAATGCAGGCATTTCCATCAAACTTCACTGTTTTCAAATCTACAGTTTCATTGTCCACTTCAATCTCTGAAATCTTAAAGGGAAGGCCATGGAACTGTATTTTAAAGGTTTCATAGGAAGTGATAAAACTTCCATCTTTAAACTGCTGCAAAATCAATTCGTTTTCTTTTCCCTTAAGTCTAAATTTTCTCAGACTGTACCTTCCTTTCTTATGGTCAAAACCTTCCAATTGATCTTCGTAGATGGTAGATTTTTCAGTTCCTTCTTTGTAGTACACATCAACCATCAACTCGGTTATTTCCTGCTCTCCCACATACTGTTGGATTGGGTATTTTGGAATGACTGCGCCTTCTTTAATAAACAATGGGATTTTGTCCAAAGGCGCGGAAACCCATTTTTCAATCTTTCCGTCCACAATTTCCTCGGTCCAATAATTATACCACTTCCCCTTAGGAAGGTACATTCTTCGGCCTTGGGAATTTGGCTCTTGGACCGGACACACCAGGATATGTTCACCAAATAAAAATTCATCTGTTCTAAAATGGGTCTGGGTATCTTCTTGATCATAATATACCAAAGACTGCAACATGGGTATCCCATTGGTTACATAATTATAAAAAGTGGTATATAGGTAAGGTAATAACTGATATCTAAGTTCAATGAACTTCCTTACAATATCAGTGATTTCCGTCCCAAAAGACCATGGTTCCTGATCACCGTGATCACCACTGGAATGCACACGACAAAAGGGGTGAAATACCCCTAGCTGCACCCATCTCGCAAAAAGCTCCCCATTGGGCTGTTCCGCAAATCCCCCAATATCCGAACCAACAAAAGAATATCCGCTCATGCACATGCGCTGCATTTGCACATTGGCTATCCAGAGATGTTCCCAGGTGGCCACATTGTCACCGGTCCATGTGGCACAATATCTTTGGGTACCTGCATAGGCGGCACGGGTCAAAACAAAAGGTCTTTTAGGAAAGGTAAACTTCTTTAGCCCGTCATAGGTGGCACGTACCATTTGCATTCCATAGACATTATGTGCTTTTCTATGACTGCAAGGATGGCCATCATAATCATGTCTTACATCCAAATTGGCCGTTTTTGTGGGTACTTCCATAACTGCAGGCTCATTCATATCGTTCCATACCCCATGCACCCCCATTTCTGAAATCATTTCTTTATATAGACCGGCCCACCACTCCCGTACCTCTGGGTTGGTGAAATCGGGAAACTTACATTCCCCAGGCCAAACTTTTCCCTTGAAGTGGGGGCCATCTGCCCTTTTACAAAAGTAATCGTGGTCCATGGCTTGTTTATACACCCAATAATCCCGATCTATTTTGAGTCCCGGATCTATCATGGTTACCGTCTTGAACCCATCTTCTTCAAGTTCTGAAATCATCTTTTTAGGATTGGGAAAACGCCGGTGGTTCCATGTAAAACAACGAAAGCCTTCCATGTAATCTATATCCAGATAAATGGCATCGCAAGGTATTCTGTGTTTTCTAAAATTGGCAGCCAACTGTTTGACCCTTTTTTCCGGATAATAGCTCCACTTGGATTGGTGGAATCCCAATGCCCACATCGGTGGCAATTCTGGAACCCCTGTCAAATCGGTGTAAGATTCAACAACTTGTGAAATTTTAGGACCATAGAAAAAGTAGTAGTTCATTTCCCCTCCATCGGCCCAAAAGCTGGTCAGGTTTCGCTTGTCATGGGCAAAATCAAAATAAGTACCAAAAGAATTGTCAAAGAAAATTCCATATGCCATATTGTTGTGCAGCCCCACATAAAAAGGGATGGACTTATACAGCGGCTCCTGGTCCTTGCCATAAGCATAGGAATCCGTGACCCAATTGGCGACTCGCTTTCCTTTTAGATTGGTGTGGGATGCCTTATCCCCCATGCCATAGAAACTTTCCCCGGTTTGGGTCACTTTGGTCATTTTTACAATGTTTCCTCCATAGTCATAATTTTCCTCCCAATGGAAACCGGTATCGTCCTCATTGATTGGCATGTCATCCAAATCATATATCTGAACCTTAAGGTCACTTTTATTAATGTAGATTCGTATTTTGGAAGTTTCCACTACATATTCCGGTATTTCTTCCTTTACTACCAAATTGTTATAACCCGTAATGACCTCTTTACTTATGGCGTAGGAGAAATCGGGTTCAAAAGCATGTTCTGTGGCATATCTAAAGCGGATCATACTATCCCGTAACACGGTAAGTTCTAGAATAACCCCATTTTGACTGGTGAAGTATAGTTTATCATTCTCCTGCTTAAAATCTACAATATGGTTGGGAAAGAGATTGCCTCTTTTTTCAATTTCAGTATTGGTAATCATGTGTTCAATGATTTAAAAGACTAACAAAAAAAGCACTTTCCAATGACTTTTCGAAAAGTACTTTTGAACAATCTTGGTACTTCAAGATAATACTTGCCGTTGCTTTACTTGTAAATCAGTAACCCAAGTGGAGGGAGATGTACTTCAATGGAGTTCTCACGGCCATTCCAAGCCTTTTTGGTAGGTTTCACGGTCTTTTTGGCAATACCACTACCTGCGTATTTGATATCATCACTATTGAAAAGTAGTCTAAGTTGCTTTGATCTAGGAACTCCTACCCTATATTTTTCACGGGGGACCGGGGTGAAATTGGCCATAACAACAAGGTCTTCCTTGGAATCGTGACCTTTTCGAATATAGGTCAATACCGAATTTTCTGAATCGTTCCACTCAATCCATTCAAAACCTTCTGGGCTGAACTGCTTTTCATATAGCGCCGGTTGGGCTTTGTAAATCTTATTAAGATCTTGAACCACCTTTTGAACTCCTTGATGAAATTCATAATCCAAAAGGTGCCAATCCAGACTTTCCTGGAAATTCCACTCGGAAGTTTGGCCAAACTCCCCTCCCATAAAGATTAAATTGGCCCCAGGGTGCGTGAACATGTAGCCGAACAACAACCTCAAATTGGCAAAACGTTGCCATTCATCACCCGGCATTCTATAAATAAGGGAATTTTTACCATAGACCACCTCATCATGGGAAAACGGGAGCATAAAATTCTCAGTAAAGGCGTAGGTCATACTAAAAGTGATGTCCCCTTGGTGATGTTTTCTAAAGACGGGTTCTTTCTTAAAGTATTCCAAGGTATCATGCATCCAACCCATCATCCATTTCATTCCAAAACCGAGGCCCCCATAATGTACGGGTTTTGATACCCCTGTAAATGCGGTGGACTCTTCTGCAATGGTCTGTATCCCTTTAAAACTTGCGTAAACTTCTTGGTTCATTTCACGAATGAAAGACATGGCCTCCAAATTCTCGTTGTTACCGTACATATTGGGCTCCCATTCCCCATCTTCCCTTGAATAATCCAAGTAAAGCATTGATGCAACGGCATCCACCCTAAGTCCATCCACATGATATTGGTCCAGCCAAAATACGGCATTGCTGATTAAAAACGCCCGAACCTCATCTCTTCCGTAATTGAAAATCAAACTTTTCCAATCTGGATGGTATCCTTTTCTTCTATCTGGATGTTCGTAAAGATGTGAACCATCAAAAAAGCCTAGGCCATGGGCATCTTCGGGAAAATGGGAAGGCACCCAATCCAATAGCACCCCTATACCAGCCTGATGGAACTTGTCTACCAATAATTTAAAATCTTCCGGTTTTCCAAATCGGGAAGTTGGAGCAAAGTATCCCGTCAATTGATACCCCCAAGAGGGATCAAAGGGGTATTCCATTATGGGCATAAATTCCACATGGGTAAAGCCCATCTTTTTGACATAACCAACAAGTTCGCTAGAGGCCTCGACATAGGAAAGGGATTCCCAACCGTTTTTCTTCTTCCAAGAACCTAGATGGACTTCGTAAACGGAATACGGTTTATCCAGATTATTGTGCTTTTCACGGGTATCCATCCATTTTTTATCATTCCATTGGTATTGGGCATCCCATACCATTGAAGCAGTTTTTGGAGGTTGTTCGCAATAGCGCGCAAAAGGATCTGCTTTTTCGGTTTTTATATCGTTATTATGGGAATGGATTTTGTATTTGTATTTGGCTCCCTTTTCTATTCCTGGAATAAATCCTTCCCAAATACCACTCTCATCCCATCGAACAAAAAGTTCATGGCTTCCCTCTACCCAATAATTAAAATCCCCTATTACCGAAACGGATTTTGCAGTTGGTGCCCAAACAGCAAAATAGGTCCCTTTTTCGCCATTTAATTCAACAAGATGCGATCCCAATTTTTCATAAAGCCTAAAATGCTTTCCAGACTTAAAAAGATTAACATCAAATTCGGTAAATAAACTATGAGGGATTACGTTTTCCATATTTAGAATAGTACTATTAATTACAATATTAGTCATCTTTTCCCTAGAATAACAATGTACGCAAAAATCCTGCCTTCATATTTTTTGGAACGCTTTTTGATTTGTACAAAACGTTAAATATGGAAAAGGTATCAAATCAAGTAAAAACAATACCCATGAAAAAAATCAAATTGCTCTTAGGAATCGTATTAGTAGCCCTAACACTAGGTTGTGAGGGGTCTGATGGACCTCCTGGCCCTCCAGGTTTGGATGGATTGGACGGATTGGACGGATTGGACGGCCAAGACGGAATCAACATCTTAGGTCAGGTATTGGAAATTGAAGGAAGCTTTTCTGCAGAAAACGAATACAGTCTTTTTTATGAATTCCCCCAAACGGTAGAGGTATTTGAATCAGACTTGGTTTTGGTCTTCCTATTATGGGAACAGGTAGATGACCCAGATGGTGGCGACCCTATTGATGTTTGGCGCTTACTGCCACAAACCCGAATCTTGGATCAAGGACTGTTACAGTATAATTACGACCACACTTTCTTGGATGTATCAATATTTTTGGAGTCTGATTTTGATTTGGGCACCTTATTGCCCGGAGATACGGATAATCAAGTTTTTAGGATTGCTGTGGTTCCGGCCGATTTTGGAAGTGACCCATCCATTGACCTCACAAATCTCGATTCGGTCATGAACGCCATGAAATTTGATATGTCCAGTATAGAAAAAATTCAATTGGACTAATTTCAAAATTAGGGAACATAAGTCCGTCTTAGAAGGCGGACTTTCTTTTTGGATAATATCCAAGTAAATTTGAAAGGATTTAGGACCATTTTCGTCTTAACATAAAAAGGATGGGAAAAAATATTGCGCTGGTATTAGGCTTACTTTTTACCTCTTGTATGGGAATTACCGGAGGGGATAAAAAAGGGATGGCCAAGGTCGAAAAAGAAAAGGAAATGGAATATCCTATTACCAAAACGGATGCCGAGTGGAAATCCAAACTGACGGATATGGAGTATTACGTACTTAGAAAAGCCGCAACAGAGCACGCTTTTACAAGTGATTTATTGGATAACAAACAGAAAGGTATCTACATATGCGCTGGTTGTAGCACCCCTTTGTTCAAAAGTGAGCATAAATTTGATTCCGGAACGGGTTGGCCCAGTTTTTATAAGGAAATTGAAGGCAATGTGGCGTATGATGTAGATTATAAAATCGGATACCCAAGAACTGAAGAACATTGCGCTACCTGTGGTGGACATTTGGGCCACGTCTTTAATGATGGACCGGAACCCACCGGAAAACGCCACTGTATCAATGGAGTTGCACTGGATTTTATCCCTACAGATATTTAAGTATGAAAAAATACGGAGTTGAAAAATCAGAAGCCGAGTGGAAGGAACAACTTTCCCCGGAAGAATATTACATATTACGTCAAAAAGGTACGGAACGTCCCTTTACTGGAGAATACAACCTACACTTTGAAAATGGAGGTTACCATTGTAGGGCCTGCAATGCCAAATTATTTGAAAGTGGAAACAAGTTTGAAAGTGGTTGTGGTTGGCCTTCTTTTGACCAAGCCGTTGAAGGTGCCATTGAGTATGTTAGGGATACCTCACATGGCATGATACGAACCGAAACCCTGTGTGCAAATTGCGGGGGTCATTTAGGTCATGTTTTTGACGATGGGCCGAGGGAGACCACGGGGCAACGGTATTGTATAAATTCGATCAGTATTGGTTTTGAACCCGAAAAGGAATAGCATTGTTTTCAGAAAATTTCATAGCCAGTGCGAAATTCGAATTTAAACGTTACAAAAACTACGGCGACAAGGTCATTGACCAGCTTTCAGAAGAGGAACTTTTCTGGCAACCTTCAGAAACGGACAACAGTATAGCAATTATCATTAAACACCTATCCGGTAATATGTTAAGCCGATGGACCAATTTTTTGACCGAAGATGGCGAGAAATCATGGCGCAATCGGGATGATGAATTCGAAAAACCAAAAAAAAACAGAAAAGAAATATTGAAACTATGGGAAAAAGGATGGGCTTGCCTTTTTGATGCCCTGAACTCAGTAGATGATTCAAACTTTTCTACCGCAATCAGAATTAGGGGTCAATACCATACCATACCGGAAGCCGTGAATAGGCAATTGGCCCATTATGCTTCACATATAGGGCAGATTGTCTATTTGGGAAAATTGCAAAAAAAGGAAGATTGGGTTTCCCCAACCATACCTCAAGGACAATCAAAAGCCTTCAACCAAAAAATGTTTGGGCAAAACTCCTAACACTTCACTAAATTTGCAGTCCATTTAACCAAAAATCATTTGCATGAGCCATTTTGATGTTATTGTATTGGGCAGTGGCCCTGGAGGATATGTAACTGCCATTAGAGCTTCCCAGCTTGGGCTAAGGACGGCCATTGTTGAAAAGGAAAGTTTGGGCGGTGTCTGTCTAAATTGGGGATGCATTCCCACAAAAGCATTGCTAAAATCAGCTCAAGTATTTGAATACCTAAAACATGCGGAGGATTATGGATTAAGTGTAAAAAAAGTCGAGCACGATTTTGACAAAGTGGTGCAACGCAGCAGAAGTGTTGCCGATGGCATGAGCAAGGGTGTACAGTTCCTCATGAAAAAAAACAAGATTGAGGTGCTTAAGGGGTACGGAAAAGTGCAACCGGGCAAAAAGGTAATCGTAAAGGGGGAACATGGTGATCCTGCCGAATATTCAGCCGATCATATCATCATTGCCACCGGCGCCAGAAGCAGGGAATTGCCGTCCTTACCCCAAGATGGTAAAAAGGTCATCGGGTATCGCGAAGCCATGACCTTGGACAAACAGCCCAAGAAAATGATTGTGGTGGGAAGCGGTGCCATTGGTATTGAATTTGCCTATTTCTATAATTCCATGGGTACCGAAGTGACCGTTGTGGAATACCTACCAAACATTGTCCCTGTTGAGGACGAGGATGTATCCAAGCAGTTGGAGCGGAGCTTTAAAAAAGCAGGGGTCAAAATCAAGACCTCCGCAGAAGTGACAAAAGTGGATACTTCGGGTGATGGGGTTAAGGCAACCGTAAAAACCTCTAAAGGGGAAGAGGTAATTGAGGCGGATATTTTATTGTCTGCGGTAGGTATAAAAACCAACATTGAAAATATTGGTTTGGAGGACGCGGGCATTGCCACCGATCGCGATAAAATTTTAGTGAACGACTACTATCAGACCAATATTCCAGGATATTATGCCATAGGCGATGTTACACAGGGTCCAGCATTGGCCCATGTTGCTTCTGCGGAAGGGATTTTATGTGTTGAAAAAATAGCAGGAATGCATGTGGAACCCCTGGATTATGGAAATATTCCAGGTTGTACTTATTGTATGCCCGAAGTGGCTTCAGTAGGATATACTGAAAAGAAAGCCAAAGAGGCTGGGTACGATCTGAAAATTGGTAAGTTCCCCTTTTCGGCAAGTGGAAAGGCAAAAGCAAGTGGCAAGGCCGATGGCTTTGTCAAGGTTATCTTTGATGCCAAATACGGTGAATGGCTGGGATGCCATATGATTGGTGCTGGGGTCACCGATATGATTGCAGAGGCTGTCGTGGCCCGCAAATTGGAAACTACTGGGCACGAAGTACTCAAGGCAGTCCACCCCCACCCTACCATGAGTGAAGCCGTTATGGAAGCCGTAGCTGATGCATATGACGAGGTAATCCACTTGTAATGCTCAAAGCCTTCAGATTAACGGCTATTCTTGAGGGAATCTCCTATTTGCTCCTATTTGGGCTTACCATGCCCCTAAAGTATTGGGCGGGAATCGGGGAACCCAATAAGGTGGTAGGCATGGCACATGGTATTCTTTTCATCCTTTTTGTGGTCCTCGCAGGCATATTCTGTTGGGAGCGCAAATGGGGAATCCGCCGATTTCTTATACTTTTTGTGGCCTCCCTTCTCCCCTTCGGAACATTTTATGCGGATAAGAAATATCTGAGGCCCGTCCCTGACTAGTTTGAGGTATTTTCCTCAAACTTGTAAATAGAACCATCAAAAGCGCACACGTAGAGCTCTTCATTGGAATCCGTTCCGAAGGAAGCAATATTTAGACCGGACAAAATCAATTCCCGATTGGAACTACCATCCATTTCCAATGCCCAAATACGACCACTTACAAAATCGCCGTAGATATACTTTCCAGAAAGCGTACTAAGATCATTGCCTCTGTATACATATCCTCCCGTAACGGATCTATCGGCGTT
This sequence comes from Bacteroidota bacterium, assembly GCA_039184365.1. GTDB lineage: Bacteria > Bacteroidota > Bacteroidia > Flavobacteriales > Flavobacteriaceae > Croceivirga. The sequence continues at coordinate 18,870 of JBCDBE010000047.1, forward strand.
GCTATGGTCATATTCAAAAACCGGAGGGATCAATCCGGTCGCATCACAGTCCCCAGAAAAACAATCCGTCCCTTCAAACAACTTCCATCCATAATTTCCGCCTGATTCAATACTATTGATTTCTTCCCGCGCTCCTTGACCAACATCCCCTGTCCACAAATTTCCTGTTGAGGTATCAAAGCTCATTCGCCATGGATTTCTTAGTCCATAGGCAAAAATTTCAGGTCTAACATTGGGTTCACCCACAAAGGGATTACCACTGGGAATAGCATAATTCATTCCAACCGAAACGTTGTCTATATCAATCCGTAAAATGGTTCCCAAAAGGTTGGCCCTATTTTGTGCGTTATTATTGGGGTCACCCGCGCCTCCTCCATCACCTATAGCAAGATATAGCAGCCCATCAGGCCCAAAAGCCAATTGTCCCCCATTATGATTCGTCTCTGGTTGGGGAATATCCAGAATGACCAGTTCACTTTCCAAATCAGTGGTATTGTTTATTGCTTGAAACCTTGAAATTCTGGAAATGGTCGTATTCGGGTTATAGTGAACATAAAAAAATCCGTTTGAAGAAAAATTGGGGTGGAAGGCCAGCCCCAAAAGTCCTTGCTCACTTTCGGTAGAAATAGCATTGCCCACATCCATAAACACCTCAAACTGCACAGTACCCATGTCATTGGGAAATACTTTGATCAACCCACCTTTTTCAACCACAAATATTCGGTTGGTCCCATCATCAGGGGATTGCAAATCCAAAGGTTGATTAAAAGAAAGGTTGGGAAAGGCATTGACCAATTCCAACACTACGGAATCATTCGGATTTTCTTCTTCATTATGTTCTTGCTCCGAATCGGAATCATCGGTTCCACAGGAAAAAAACAACGCAAGAAAGATCAAAGTGATAAAAGGAGCCTTTTTCATAGCAATTTGGGATTTCTTTTATCTACGGAACCAAAGAGCTGTCTGGTTTATACTAGTTGGGTCATTTCAAAAAACTATGTATCGCTAGATCATAGCTCTTAAGGCCAAAGCCCAAAATAACCCCTTTAGCAATAGGTGAAATGTAGGATTGATGCCGAAATTCTTCCCTCGCGAAGGTATTCGAGATATGAACTTCCACCACAGGTGTTTCTATGGCTTTAATGGCATCTCCAATGCCTATAGAGGTATGGGTATACGCTGCAGCGTTGAGTATGATACCATCATAAGTAAAACCAACTTCCTGGATTTTATCGATCAACTCCCCTTCTATATTGGATTGAAAGAAGCTCAATTCCACATCAGGAAATTTATTTTTCAAAGTGGCCAGATAGTCCTCAAAAGTTTCATTTCCATAAACTTCAGTTTCCCGTTTACCAAGGAGATTTAAGTTTGGGCCATTGATGATAATTAACTTCATGTACTAAAAATAACATATTTAGTAGCATAAAAAAGGGGCTGACGCCCCTAATTTATAGCTCCAGTGATAGGTTGCTAATCAAAACGGTAACCCCCTCCTACGGTAAATGTGTTGATGTCAACCAAATCACCAAAATCACCTCCTCGACTAATTTGAATTCCATAGCGAGCTTCTAGAAACCAATTACTATCTATGTTATAAGCTCCACCAAACGCAAAATCAAGTCCAAACTCCCCATCGGGAAGATCTTCCAACAAATAATTTATTTGAGGTCCTGCCTGAACATTGAACTTTTCAGAAATATTGTACTTGGCCATTACTGGAATGTAAAGGGATGTAAGGTCATCAACAATGCTGAACAATAATGAGGGTTCAATATCAATTTCCTCACTTATCTCAAAATTATAACCTCCTCCAAAAAACAAGCCCAATTCACTATCACTGGAGTCAAAAAAGCCGCCTGTATCCACATCAATGGAAACTATATTAAAACCGGCTTTGGCAGCAAAACCCTCCTGTGCATAGGTGCTCCCGATCAATCCTACTGAGAGCAACAAAAAAATTGTAATTTTTTTCATAATACATGTTTTAGTCGTTGTACACAAAGATAAGAAGACCAATCATGAGCTTAATAGGATTCATCCTAAAACCTAAGGCGATTTTTCGTTAAAACCTAAAAATCACACCTCCCATAACCGAAGTCCATTCGTTTCCATCAACCTGCACCGCGGCATAGGAAAAGTTCAAAGCCGAACTAGGAGAAAGGTCAAAGGACAGCGTAGGCCGATAATAAAAGCCACCTTCCGAAAAATCATTGAGTCCAATGGCCAATCCAATATCACCACCTAAATTGATACTTTTGGTAGGATAAAACCGAAATAACCCAGCAAGGGGCAAATAGATGGTGTCCTCACCTCTTGTAGTAATGGCTTGGGGACCAATATCAATTGTGGAATCAAGTCCAAAATAATACTGAACACCTGTTGCAAAACCAAGGTCCATTTTCTTGGAAATACCCCAATGTTGATATACATCCAAACCAATACCCAAATTGGCAAAATCAGAGGCTTCCCCTAGGGTTGTTGAGGCATGAAAACCAGCCTTAAAAAAAGAACGGTCCACATATTGGGCAGTTAATTGGTAGCTCAAAACAATAAAAAAAGAAAAGAAAATATACTTTCTCATAATCTGTTTGGTTAAAGATGGTTGTTCTAACAACGTAGACTTTTGATTTTTAGTGAATTTCCATATGGCAAAGTTGAAGTACATTTGAACCATGACATGGTCACAAATCCTAACGGATTACCAATACTATTTAAAGATTGAAAGGGGGCTATCGGCAAATACCATCACCAATTACTCCCGAGATATCAAAAAATTGATGGTATTTGTTGAGACCAACGATATTGGTAAAAATCCGGTTACTATAGGCAAGGAAGAACTACAGCAGTTCATTTATGAAATTGCAAAAACCATCAACCCCCGTTCCCAAGCACGACTTATTTCAGCATTAAAAGGACTTTTTAACTATCTGGTATTTGAGGATTACCGGAACGATAATCCCATGGATTTCATCGAAAGCCCAAAAATTGGAAGAAAGCTTCCCGACACCCTATCAGAAGATGAAATCAATACATTGATCAATGCCATCGATTTAAGCAAACCCCAAGGCGAACGCAATAGGGCCATGTTGGAAACCCTTTATGGTTGTGGACTTCGCGTATCCGAACTTATCAATCTAAAACTATCCGATCTTTTTTTCGACGAGGGAATTATTCTTGTTACGGGTAAAGGTGACAAGCAGCGTTTTGTTCCCATAAGCGAAATCAATAAAAAGTACATTAACCTCTACAACGATCATTACAGAAAACACCAAAAAATTGAAGCGGGCCACGAAGACTTCCTATTCCTGAACCGAAGGGGAAAAAAACTAACAAGGGCCATGGTCTTTGAAATCATAAAACAGCTCGCTGAAAGCATAGGACTTACCAAAAATGTGGGACCCCATACGTTTCGGCATTCCTTTGCGACCCATTTATTACAAAATGGTGCCGATTTAAGGGCCATACAACAGATGTTGGGCCATGAAAGTATTACCACCACGGAAATTTATGTACATGTGGATAGAAAACATCTCGCCGAGGTATTGGAAAAATACCATCCCCGTAGATTTTAAAATTTGAGTTTGGAACCAAAAGACCACTGGGCTTTTGCATTACCCTTCTCTGTACCCAACGGATTAAATCCGGGTTGATTCAGAAAGCTTCGAATGCCTGCATTAATGGAAAGGTTAGGTTTTGGTTCATATTCCATTCCTAAATAAAAGGAGGTACTTGCATCCCTCTTCCAAGCGGGATTGGTCAAGTCCCACTCCGCCCCATAACCTACCACACCCAGCAGCTTGCGAGCCAATCGCTGTTCTACTGTTAGCCGGGCATTTAAACGTCTAAAGGCGGCATTCTGTTGATTTAAACCCTGTAGTCCAACAAAAGTTTCATTGCCCAACGGATATAGCGCTTCAAATTCCCCATATATGGAATTGTCCCCAAAATCAGGGTATCCAAAACTCTCAATCACCAAATTGTTCAATGGGGATTCTTTTTGACTCCTTCCAAAATAGAGAGAAAATAAGAAAAGAAAAACAAGTAACCGTTTCATAGACAACAGCTTACTTGAATTTAGCTATTTAATCCATGAACTGCTCCCAATTGGGTTTTATTTAACAAGAAACAAAATGTTAAGAATAGTTTTTCTTAAAAGGGCGGATAATCAGCCTTGCCTCACGATCAAACTTTACATAATTGTACACCCAATTGATGAAAACCACCAATCTATTTCGAAAACCTATCAAGAAATAGAGGTGCACAAACATCCAGACAAACCATGCAAATACGCCTTGAAACTTAAAGTTGGGTAAGTCCGCAACAGCCTTGTTCCTTCCAATAGTGGCCATGCTTCCTTTGTCCCTATATGAAAATGGCAGCAAGGACTTGCCTTTTTGAAGTCGTATTAAATTTTCCCCCAACTTCTCCCCCTGCTGAATGGCAGGTTGTGCCATCATGGGATGCCCATTGGGATATTCCTCTGAAACCATCTCGGCGACATCGCCTATGGCAAAAATGTGCTCATACCCCTTTACTTGATTAAATTCATTGACCAGCAAACGCTCGGACCTTGATACTATCGCTTCTCCATCCAAACCTTTGATTTTTACTGCTTCCACTCCTGCCGCCCAAATCAAAGTTGCGGTTTCAAAAAGGGTATCTTGGTTTGTTGTCGCCACTTTACCATCATACCCGGTTACTCGAATACTTTTCCAGACATTTACTCCTAATTTTTCCAAAAAGTCTTCGGCTTTTTTAGAAGCTATATCGCTCATGGCCGGCAACAATCGATCGGCCCCTTGAACCAAGTTGATCTGTGCCCTTCGGGTATCCAAATCTGGGTAATCCTTAGGTAGTATCCCTTTTTTGATTTCAGCCAAGGCACCTGCCAACTCCACTCCTGTCGGCCCTCCCCCAACAATAACAAAATTCATCAGGGCCTCACGTTCATGAAAGTCGTCCGTCAATAGCGCCTGTTCAAAATTTTCAAGTATCAGGCTCCTTAGATTCAAGGATTGGGGAATGGTCTTCATTGCCATACTGTTCTTGGCAATGGATTCATTCCCAAAATAATTGGTCCGGGTTCCAGTTGAAACAACTAAATAATCAAATTTCAGCTCCCCGATTGTGGTATGGACCAAGTTTTTATCTGGGTCAATTTTGGTAACCTCAGTTAGACGGAAGTAAAAGTTTGGATAGCCCTGTAATACCTTCCTTATGGGATAGGCAATGGAATCAGGTTCGAGTCCACCTGTGGACACCTGGTACAACAAAGGTTGAAAGGTGTGGTAGTTGTTTTTGTCCATAAGGACCACTTGAAATTCCTGACGGCTTAACTTTTTGGCTAAAGCGATTCCCGCAAAACCACCTCCAATAATGACCACCCTTTTAAAACTGGACTGGGGAATATTCATTAAGAAAATTTAGAATGCAAAAGTACATAATTGGTGTTGCTATGGGAAAGTTGGGAATTCATTTTATTATATTTAAAACTACCCAGAACCATAAAGTGATCAAGATGTAACAAAATAGACTTTTCTACTACAAATAAGCTAATACTACCAACCACCCATGAACAAAGAACTGGAACATCAGTTTGTTAAAGAATTGGAAAACAATCAAAACATTGTTCATAAGGTCTGTAGCCTTTATACCAATAATAGGGATGCCCATAATGATCTTTTCCAAGAGATAACCATTCAACTTTGGAAGGCCTATCCCAAGTTCAGGGGAGATTCAAAATTTAGTACATGGATGTACCGTGTGGCTTTAAATACGGCAATTACCCTATATCGAAAGTCAAAGAAAAGGGTACGGACACAAGATTACGACGCTGTAATCTTTAAGATTAGAGCCGACGAATATGACGACACCCAAGAGCAGCAACTAAAGTTGATGTACAATGCCATACGGCAATTGGGGGATATTGAAAAAGCATTGACTTCCGAAATACCCAAAGTTTCTGCGATTTCGGTATAATTTTTATC
>JBCDBE010000048.1:0-24855 GCA_039184365.1 Bacteroidota bacterium
GTATCAATCAAATAATTTTATCTACCAAAACAAATTTTACAATCCGTATCCATCTATCTGGGATAAGTATAGGTTTTTGCCCCATAAGTCTAAAACTTTTTTAACCATTTGGTCCGAAATATAATTTTAGAAAAAAAATTCAGCTAATGAAGTTAAGGTCAAAATTGATGTCGTCCTTTTTTGGTTTAGGATTCATATCTATCGTTAGCGGACAGCCCTCAATAATCTCCACTCAGGGCGAATTGGAACCCGTTGTTGTAGAATATGGATATTTGCCTGATCTGAGCGGTACCGAGATTACCAATTATCGGGTCAACTTGAACATGGCCCGTCCGGTAGGTAAAAGCATTATCGGGTTCAATTTAGGGTATCAATATTTTGATTTTGTCTTTAACGAATCCACCAACGCGATTGATTTGGCAACCTATGAAAATATGCATGTTGCCAGGGTCGGACTTTCGCTCGTTAGGCCTTTGGAAAATTCTTGGGGACTTCTAATTTCAGGGGGTACCTCGTTAATGTCAAATCTGGGGGATGGCCTCTCCTCAGAAGATTTTATTGTAAATGTTATCGGGGCCGTGACAAAAAGATGGGGAAATTTTGATCGGAACACCGTACTGACCTTAGGTGTTTTATACGGCACACAACTGGGAGAACCTACCATTTTACCTGCTGTTTCATTACAGCAAAAGCTGAATGAACACTGGGGTTATTCTTTGGGATTACCAGTCACTGGAATCAATTACAGAATTAATGAGAGGCATCTATTCATGGCCTCGTTGATGCCTGAAGGTTTTTTTGGCAATAACTCAAATGAGGTAGCCGTTGATGGCAACCGGGTACTGACCAATACCAAACTCCAATTTAACGGTATCAATGCAAGCTTGGCCTATCGTTTCAGATTTGCAAAAAACTTGGCCTTCACGGCAAGGGGGGGCTTTGTTCCAGTGGCAACGCTTAAAGTGTTGGATGATGGGAATGAAGAAATCTATGATTTGGATCCGGGCAGTGGCGCCTATTTTAGGGTGGGCCTGAGCTTTGTTTTGAGCAGAAAACCACCTTTAAACCGTACTAAAAATTCCAATGAAAATGAAAAGTAAAGCTATACGGGTAGCACTGCTACTATTTGTAATGCAATGGGGCAATGCCCAAAAGATGAAGGCCCAGGAAATGGCCGACTATCAAACGGAGACCATGATTGAACAGTTGGGCCTGAGTGAAGAACAGCAAGATAAAATAGCGGAACTCAATCTCAAGTATTCCAAAAGACAAGCCGCCTTGATGAACCAGGAAGGATCCATGTTCAGTAAAATGGGCGATATGAAACAAATTGCTGGGGATAAAAAAGCGGAACTCGAAAAAGTACTCTCCAGGGCGCAAATGAAAAAGTTTGAAGATGAGGTCGCGCCCAAGATGCGAAAAGAGATGCGCAAAAAAATGCGGTCATAGCCATGAAGCGAATCCACGCCGTTTTAGTTGGTCTTTGTATTCTTGTCATTGGTGTTTTGGCTATGGCATACATGGGCCTAGGCACCAAAAAAGATGTGATAGCAGAAACAAAGGAAGAAAAGCCTTTAATTTCTACCGTATTGGTAGAACCCCAATCGGTGCCCTATGTTTTTTCTGCCACGGGTACACTATCCGCTTTGCAAAATGTAGAATTGTACAGTGAAGTGCAAGGGGTTCTTCTGCCAGGGCGACAACTTTTTAAGGAAGGAACTAAGTTCGGAAAGGGACAGACCATTTTACAAATCGATAATGCCGAATATCTGGCACAACTGCAATCGAGTAAGAGTAACCTTGTCGGTCAGATAGCCGCTATGTTGGCCGATATGGAAATCGAGTTTCCCAAAGCAGCAAAGAAATGGGAGCGCTATCTCAAGAACTTTGATATCTATGGAGGGCTGGAACCAATGCCCCAGTTTTCATCCGATGCCGAGAAATTCTTTGTCACAGGTCGAGGGATTACCCAAACCTACTTCAATGTAAAGAACCAACAAGAGCGACTTTCAAAATATTATATCACCGCCCCTTTTGATGGTGTGGTTACCGAGGCCAATGTGGATCCTGGGTCTTTGGTAAGGAACGGTCAAAAGTTAGGGGAATTCATGGATAATTCGGTCTATGAATTACAGCTTTCCATCCCTGCAACAGAAAATCACTACCTCGCCTTGGGCAAAAGGGTGCTTCTCAGTCCTTTAAGGGGTGATGTCATTTACAAAGGCGCTATTAGTCGTATCAACCCAAGAATCAACCAGCAGACCCAAACAATAGCGGTTTTTGTTGAAGTAAGAAATCCAAAATTAAAAGATGGCCAATACCTCAAGGCGGAAATCTATGGGGAGGAAATCGAAGGGGTGGTGCAAATTGAAAGCAGTTTATTGATGGAAAATGACCATGTCTACATTGTAGCGGACAGTGTCTTGCAACTGCAAAAAGTGACTCCCGTAAACTATGTGGGGGACCAAGTGTTTGTTAGCGGCTTGGAAGCGGGTACCATTATGGTTGCCGAAACCATCGGCAACGCTTATCCGGGTTTAAAAGTGATCTATTAAGCTTCAATAGATGGGAAAGTTCATAGGTTACTTTATCAAATATCCCGTTGCCGTCAACATCTTTATCATCGGCTTTTTGATATTCGGGTATCTGGGTTACCGCCAACTCAATTCTTCCTTATTTCCCTTATCGGATCCAAGTATTGTTACCATTGCGGTCTCCTATCCAGGGGCCTCTCCCGAAGAAGTCGAAGAAGGTGTAGTGGAAAAAATAGAACGGAATCTAAAAGGAGTTGAGGGGGTGGATAGAATTACTTCAATTTCAAAGGAAAATGTAGGTACGGTAACTGTGGAAGTGCTCACGGATTTTGACATCAATTTGGTGTTGGACGAGGTGAAAAATGCAGTGGACAAAATATCTTCCTTCCCGCTGGGAGCCGAACCACCGGTTATAGAGACGCAAAAACCTACCAGGGAAGCCATTTCTTTTGTGATTACAGGAACAAACGTGCCCTTGAGCATTTTGAAGCGTACCGCGCAAGAAATCGAAGAAGATTTACTTAGAATAGAGGGCATTTCACAAGTAACCCTTTCAGGCTTTCCCGAAGAGGAAATAGAAATTGCGGTGAGCGAAGAAGTACTTAGAAGCTACAAGCTCACCTTTGAAGAGGTTTCCCGTGCCGTATCCAGCGCCAATATCTGGATAACAGGAGGTTCCATCAAGACCGGGAAGGAGGAATATCTGATACGTGCCAATAACAAGGCCTATTATGCAGAAAACCTAGGAAATGTGGTTGTAAAATCAGGGTTGGAAGGTGGCAAGGTATACTTACGTGACATCGCCATACTACGCAATACCTTCAGTGAAACCCCGGACAAAATAGAACTAAATGGTCGGCAAGGCGTCCGTATTTCCATTACAAATACCAATACAGAAGATCTTATTGGCAGTGTGGAAAAAGTTCGAAGCTACATTGATGAATTCAATGCCAGCCATAACAATTTTGAACTGGTTGTTACTGTAGATTCATCTGAGGTCGTGGCCGACCGTATTTCGCTATTGCTCGAAAATGCCATTATCGGAATGGTGTTGGTGCTGCTACTGCTTTCTTTCTTTCTACGACCGGGGGTAGCATTTTGGGTAGCTTTCGGACTGCCCATATCGTTCTTTGGTATGTTCATCCTGTTACCCCATTATGGGGTTACGCTCAACATGCTGTCCCTCTTTGGAATGATTTTGGTCATCGGAATTTTGGTCGATGATGGTATCGTAATTGCCGAAAATATTTATGCCCGTTATGAAAAGGGGAATTCGGCCATCAAGGCTGCGGTAAGTGGTACCATGGACGTGATCGTGCCCATTCTTTCGGCCATTGCGACTACTATTCTGGCTTTTTCGGTTTTCTTTTTTCTGGATGGTCAGATAGGGGCTTTTTTCGGAGATATAGCCACGGTGGTAGCATTGACCCTTGTCGTGTCCTTGATAGAGGCACTGTTGATTCTACCCGCACATTTGGCCCATTCAAAGGATTTGGATGGGAAGGGAAAAACCTACAAGTTCAATCAATGGGGGGACCGATTTATGAACTTTATGAAGGACAGGGTGTATTCCCCCGCCCTTCGCTTTACCTTAAAAAATAAGTTTATTTCATTTTGCATCATTCTCTTTTTGTTTATGATTACTATAGGGGCATTTGCCGGAGGCATTATAAAACTTACCTTTTTCCCTAGCAATGCCAGTAACCAGATACGCATCACTTTGAACACCCCACAGGGCACCAATGAACGAGTGACGGATTCATTGGCCAGCTATGTGGAAAACACGGTTTGGGACATAAACGAACAGCTGGGTGAAAACGAGTTGGGGGGCGATCATGTACTTTCTACGGTAAAACAAATTGGTCCTGGAAGTGCCGCGTCTTCGATTACCGTAAATCTGTCCCCCAGTGAGACCCGTATTTTGAGCTCTCCAGAGATTGCCAATAGCATCCGCGAAGCGGCTGGAACACTTCATGGGGTGGAAAAACTAAGTTTTAATTCTGGTGGAAATGTTGGGGGAATGCCCATTTCCATTTCGCTTCAGGGTAAGAATTTTCAGGACTTGGATGATGCCAAGGAACTGGTTTACGGTGAACTCCTAAAGAATCCAGATGTCAAGGATATTGTGGATTCCAGCCCGGAGGGCATCAAGGAAATACGTTTGCAACTAAAAGAAAATGCATCCTTGTTGGGCCTGACCCTGAATGATGTAATGGCTCAGGTTCGCAATGCTTTTTTTGGAAAGGAGGTACAACGTATTCAACGCGGTCAAGACGAAGTAAAGATTTGGGTCCGTTATGATCAAAAAGACCGCTCAAGTATCAACAACATGAACACCATTCAGATTTCGACCCAAGAGGGCAGGATCCCCCTTTCGGAAATCGCCACCTATCAAATTGAACGAGGCGAAGTGGCCATCAACCATTTGAACGGAATCCGCGAAATTACCATTGAGGCCGACCTATCCAATCCAAAGGCAAGTGCAACCACCATTATGGCGGACCTGACCACCCGTGTGGCTGGAATGGTCAGTGATAAATATCCTGGGGTGACCATTAGTGCTGAAGGTCAAAACCGCGAAGTGAACAAAATTTCCACTTCAGCCAGTGCTATCCTGCCTGCTGTGATTTTTTTGATTTATGTGACGATTGTATTTGCCTTTCGTTCCTACAGTCAACCTTTTATCCTGTTGGCCATCATACCATTCTGTCTTATCGGTGTAGCATGGGGGCATTGGTTACATGGCTTTCCCATGAACATCCTCTCTTATCTAGGCATTATTGGATTAATTGGAATTGTGGTCAATGACGGACTGGTCTTTACAGGGCGTTTCAACAGTTATCTAAAGGAGGGCTTAAAGTTTGATGAGGCGCTCTATGAAACAGGGAGGGCACGCTTTAGGGCCATATTTCTTACTTCGATTACCACGATTGCCGGCCTGGCACCCTTAATGCTGGAAAGGAGTCTGCAGGCGCAGTTTTTGATACCCATGGCTATCGCCATCTCTTACGGAATTGCCGTAGCAACCCTTCTGACCCTTTTTCTATTACCCATTTTTCTATCCGCGTCAAATAGTATCAAGGTCAATTTCAGGCAATTGACAACAGGGAAAAGACCAACGCGTGAAGAAGTGGAGAGAGCCATAAAAGAATTAAAAGTTGAGCATGTGGAAGTTTAGTTTAATGTTAATGTTCAGTTTGTTGTTGATCGGAAAGGCTATGGCGCAACAGGAGGTGTTGACCATGCAGGAGGCAATAGCCCTAGCCGTAAAAAACAATCATGATTTAAGGGTGGCCAGGAACAATACAAGGTTGGCCGAAATGGATGCGGGCCTGGAGAATAGTGGCTATCTGCCTACACTAAGTGCAAGTGGTGGTTTAAGTTATTCTGATGAAAATCAAAATGTTACATTTTCTGATGGAAACGCTACTTCCATTGAGGGTGCTGTTACCGAATCGTACAATGCATCCATAACTGCGGAGTACCTCATATTTGATGGAATGGTAAGAAAGTTTACCCAAGATAGCAATGAAGCCAATTTGGATTTAAAGCAGGTACAAGAGCGACAGCAGGTAGAAAATACCATCATTACCGTATATCAAAATTTTTTCAATGTTGCATTTCAGCAACAAGTGGTCCAAAATCTAAAAATGAATATAGACAACTCCTTGGACCGTTTACAACGCACCAAAAAAAATCTTAAGTATGGGCAAGGGACCTATTTGGACGAACTCAATGCCCAAGTGGACGTGAACAATGATAGCATCAGCTACATGGAGGCCGTCAGGGATTTAAAAAACTTAAAACGTGATTTAAACTTGGTATTGGGTCGTGGGGTAAGTGCTGAACTGGCCATGGATACTTCCATCGTTTTTGTTCCTAAATTATTGGAAATGAATATTATGGAAGAAGCGGAAAGGAATAACGTTCAGATGGTTTTAGCTGCTCAGAATATTCTTTTAAGTGAAATTGACATCAAAATAAATAAGGCCCAGTTTTTACCTAAAATCAGTGGTAGTGGATCGTATCGCTGGAATGAAAGTCAGAATCCTCCAACCTCGTTCGCATTGAACAATGAGGCTTATGGAGTTAACCTTGGGCTGAACCTTTCGTGGAATATTTTTGATGGCCGCAATGTGGTACGGGTGAAAAAGGCGAAAATCACCAAGGCGAATAGGGAAATTGAATTGGAAGAAATTAAATTTCAACTACGGACCGATGTGCTCAATGCGATTGAAACCTACCAACTTTCGGAGTACAAGCTAAAGGCCGAAAATAAAAACCTGGAAACGAATCAACTCAATTTTAAAAGAAGTCAAAAGCAATATGGACTTGGTCAAATTACGGCTGTGGAGTTTCGTCAAGCCCAAATTAACTTATTCAATACATTAAATAACCAAGCAAAAGCAAAATTTGATCTTAAGATTGCTGAGGTGAACCTTTTTCAATTAATGGGTGCACTGTTGTAAAGGGCATGAAGACCGTATACTAAGTTTACGGATAAAACACAGAACTTAAATGAATTGAAGATGAGAAACAATGAAAGACTATTGAACATTTGTGCCGCCGTTTTGTTCCTAGCCGGCTTAATGGATTTTATACGTGGAATACTCCATACCTTTCAGGTACGGTATGCTGCTGAGAATTTGGCACAGATTCAACCCACATCAGACAGTTTGGTTCTTATGGGGAGTTTTGGGATTTCCAATTTTCTAACCGCTTTTATCTATGTCCTAATTGTAGTCAAGGCCAAAAAGCTGGCGCCTTATGTACTGTTGCTGGTTCCAGTCAGTTACTTGCTCGGGGGCTATGGTCTGCTGCACTACCAACGCGTACTCATGGAATCGCCCTTTGTTGGCCAGTATATGATGCGTTATTACCTTGGGATATGTTTAGTAACGTCTTTGGTTTATTTCACAAACCGGGCAATACTCTTTTATCCCAAGGAAATGGGGAATAAAAAAAGCCGATGACATAAAGGTTGCATCGACTTTTTAGATTTCAACAATCTGTTTCTGGGCCTTTTCTAATGTTAGGCCTCACAACTGGCACATTCCTTCTTTTGTTTGAATTTCTGTGCAGCGTTCATACTGTGTTGGTAATAGAGCGATTTTAGCCCTAATTTCCATGCGGTCACATGAATTTTATTGACCTCTTTGGTAGGCATATCAGGGTGTACGATGATGTTCAGGGATTGCCCTTGGTCAATGTGGTTTTGACGGTTTGCCGCTTGGTAGATAATATCCAATTGGTCAATTTCCGAGTAGGTTTTGAACACGGCTTTTTCCTCTTCGGTCAAAAATTCCAAATGCTGGACGGAACCATCCCGGTCACGGATGCTCTTCCAAACTTCTGGGGTATTTTGCCCTTTTTCCTCCAACAACTCCATTAAATATTTGTTTTTAATGGTCACCTTGATTTTGGCAATATCCTTTACATAAATATTGGACCAAATGGGTTCGATCCCTTGGGAAACCTGTCCTAAAATAAAGGCAGATGACGTGGTAGGGGCAACGGCATTCAAGGTAGCATTGCGTCTGCCATACCCTTTTAGTACTTTGGGTTCACCAAATTTTTCGGCCAGTTCAGTTGACGCCTTATAGGAACGGTCTTTGATTGCCTTGAATACCTCGCTGTTTAAATCATAGGCTTGCTGGCTATCAAAAGCCAACTTTTTGGACTGTAACAAGGAATGCCAACCCAATGCTCCTAGACCTAACGCCCGATTTTCCTTGGCGAAATTGTAGGCGCGTTCCATAAACAAGAAGGTCTGTCGGTCATCCCTATCCGCTGAATCCCGATACCGCTCCAGTTTTTCCAAGAATTCAGTGATTACGGCATCCAAGAAATACACCATGGTTTCTACGGCATCCGTGTTTTTCCACTTGTCATAGTGCAAAAGGTTAATGCTGGAAAGCACACAAACAAAAGACCAATTGTCGTTGGAGGGTAACATGATTTCCGTACAGAGGTTGCTGGCGTGGATACGGTGGTTCTTTTCCTTAAACACTTCAGCCGCCCCATTATTGGCATTGTCAGAAAAGAAAACATAGGGATACCCCATCTCACCGCGACATTGTAAGACTTTTGCCCAAACCGTACGTTTTTCCACGTCGCCCTCCACCATTTCCTGCATCCACTGGTTGCCCACAGTAACGCCATGGGTCAATTGTTGTATGGGGTTTCCTTCCGTACCAATTTCCAGAAACTCCATAATATCAGGATGGTCGATGGGCAAGTAGGGGGAGAAACGGCCCCTACGCACCGATCCTTGGCTCACCACATCTACCATGGATTCGAACAACTGCATGATGTGAACTGCCCCTGAGGCTTCACCGTTGTTCTTTACCGGAGCCCCCCGGTGACGAATTTTTCCAAAATATCCGGAAGTACCTCCACCCAACTTAGACATCATGCCTACCTCGGATTGGGTATAAAGGATATTGCCCATATCGTCATCAATATGTGACCCAAAACAGCTAATGGGCAATCCCCTTTCCTTTCCAAAATTGGACCATACAGGTGACGCTAAAGAGAAAAAACCCTCGGACATGTACCCGTAAAACTTATCCGCATATCCCGGAATCTGCAATATGTGTTCCGCCCGTTCCGCAATTTCGCGGATGCGACCTTCAGGAGTGGCTCCTTCCGTCAAATACCCAGAGGCCAAAAACTGGCGGCTGTATTCGTTTAACCATTCAAAACCTTCGGGTTTTTCTGGTTGAAGGTTGGACAATGCCTCTTTTCTGGCATCGACCAGGGATTGGGTAGGATTGCTTTGTTGTAATTCGGGCTGCTGTTCTAAGGTGTTTTTTTCCATATGTTAAAAAAGGTCGTCGCTAGTTATACTCTGTGTTCTCTTACTATAGTTGATGGAACGTTTCACGAAGAAATCCCCGTGTTTTGTTCCAATGATTTCATCGTCGAACCATTCGGTCTGCGCCAAGAGGTTTTGGTCCACTTCAAAGATTTTTTCGATACCAATGGCCTCCAAAGAATTATTGAATCGATTTTTAATGAATTCGTTGACCACATTCTTTGGTAGAAAATCAATTTCACCAGCCTCAAAAATCCAATCCACAATTTTGCTTTCCGCTAGGAAGGCGTCCTCACATAATTGTTGAATCATGAGATGGTAAGTCTCATCAAACCATTCTGGATGTTCTTTTTGGATGATCTTGATGATATCAATGCCAAAATCCCCATGTATTTGTTCTTCTTTTGAGGTTGCCTCAACCACATTGGAGATCCCCTTAAGCATATTTTTGTGCTTATTGAAAGCCATAATGATGAGGAACTGGGAGAATAGGGAAACGTGTTCTATGAAAAGTGAGAATAATAAAATCGATTCTGCATATTCTTTGTTGTCCTCGCTTTTGGCGTTTTTTAACGCATGTTCCAAATATTGGACCCTCCGCATGATTACGGGCTTCTTCTTTAGGGTCTCGAACTCTTTGTTAAGGCCAAGTATTTCCAAAAGATGGGAATAGGCATCGTGATGGCGCACTTCACTTTCGGCAAAGGTGGCGCCCACGGAACCAATTTCAGGTTTGGGCATACGTTGATAGATATCACCCCAAAAACTCTTCACGGCCACTTCAATTTGCGAGATGGCCAACATGGTATTTTTGATGGCACTTTGCTCCACTTCGGTCAAGCGGGACTTGAAATCCTGAATGTCACTGGTAAAATTAAATTCGGTATGTATCCAGTAGGAGTGACGAATGGCAGGAACATATTCATAGAGTTCTGGATACTCATAAGGTTTTAAATTGATTCGCTTTTCAAAGATGTTGGATTGTCTGCTCTGTGCTTGTTTGTTTCGATAGATGATATAGGCCTTGGCGACATCCTTGAACTCACTAAGCATCAATTTTTGCTCAACGATATCCTGTACTTCCTCCACAGTGGGTACGTAATTTTTCACCTGATCTTTACGCTCCAATAGGGCTTCATGTACTCGGTCGGCGATGATTTGTGCATCGCTCATTTGCCCATGTTCCACGGCAGTCATTGCCTTTAGAACGGCATTTGTGATTTTATAAAGCTCAAAAGGTTTTGTGCTAAAATCTCTTTTAGTGATGTGGGTAATCTCCATAAAGTGTTAGAATAAAATTGGAATCGCTTTGAAACGATGGTATAAAATTCACATTTTCTTCACGTTATTTTTACGTGATGAAATTTTGGTTCTTAACAATGTTATTAACAACCCGTATTTTGTTGAACCTCAGGGTAGTTGTTTCTTTTTCGGGTGTAAAATACTCATATTCAGCATTATAAAAAATATTGATAATTTGTATAAATCCGGCTTATGTGGTCAATATCATGGACTTTATGCAATTGGGACTAACACTTTAATTGGCTGTGATTGGCTGATTTTATTACACTTTTTTATACTAAGCGATCAGGTTTCAATAATCAAATCAATACATATAAAACCCAAGTTACAAGACTACTTTCCCAACGAAGAAAAAATCGAAAATAAGTGGAGGACCATTAAACAGTATAAGATGAAAACAACTACAGTTGGATCAAATCAACAGGATACCACCTATAAAACCGTCCTATTTGGTGATGCCGTTTCGTTGAATGATATTTGCTTTTCTTTTAACGTTTTTGCAAAGTTGAAGGCAGCGAAAACAAGGTTTTCATAACTGTGTTCCATGGCCTCTTCCAACGACTGGAAATTTTTTAAAATGGAATTGGCATAGGTAATTCCCAGTTCCATTTGCTGCTTTAGGGAAAGTTCAACAACGCCACAAAAAGCAGCCACGGGAACATTATGGTTTTTGGCCGATTCCAGCACGCCGGCAATGGTCTTCCCAGCTAGGGTCTGATGGTCCAGTTTTCCTTCACCGGTAATGATCCAATCTGTGTTTACGAGGGCGTTTTCAAAATCCGCCAGTTCTTTGATGAGGTCGATACCTGAAATCAATGTGCCATTGAGGAAGGCCACAGCTCCGCCCCCAAGACCACCAGCCGCTCCAGATCCCTGGATTTCCTGTAAATTGATTCCAACGGTCTTTTGAAGCACGGAGGCGAAGTTTTTCAGTCCTCGGTCCAATTGTTCCATCTGAGCTTTGGAGGCTCCTTTTTGTCCGGCATAAACGTACGCTGCTCCATTAGGGCCATAAAAAGGATTATTTACATCACAGGCAATTTTGAAGGTTACCCCTTTCACCAATGATTCTTTTGGGGGTTGTATGGTGGAAACCGTGGCCAGATTTCCACCCATTGCGGATAACACCTGTCCTTTTTGGTCAAAAAAGGAATAGCCCAGGGCCTGGGCAACACCCATACCTCCATCATTGGTGGCACTTCCCCCAATGCCCAAAAGGATTTCTTTCGCCCCCTTTTTGAGCGCATCTAAAATCAACTCGCCTGTACCAAGTGTTGTAGCCTCCATACAGTTAAGCTCATTGGATTTCAGTAGCCGATGCCCGGAAGCTTCGGACATTTCAATAAAGGCGGTTTTCTGTTTGGATGAAAAAAGGTAGGTGGCTTTGATCTTTCTGAACAACGGGCCGTGTACTTCCACCTTGATCACCTCTGCGCCCAAATAGTCCTTTACGACCTCCAACGTACCGTCCCCACCATCGGCCAACGGTTTTTTGAGGATTTCCGCGGCGGGAAATACCATACGGATTCCTTCTTCTACGCCATTGCAAAATTCAATCCCCGTTAGGGAACTTTTAAATTTATCTGGAGCGAGAACGAATTTCACAGAACTAAAGCTAACTCAAAATGCTGGGAAGTGAAAGACTGAAAATGATAATGATTAGAAAAAATCCTACCAAAATGCCCACTTCCTTTTTTCCAGAATAGAAAACGACCTCCAATCCCTCGTTGGCTTTTTTCTTGATGAGAATACTACTTACCCAAGCTACGATCATGGTGACCACACAGCCGATGGCATTCCACCAAAACCAGAACACCTCAGGCACATAAAGCCATAAGTACATATTAAAGAGTACCCCTATAACGATACCTATATTGGCACCTAAGGCATGGGTCCGCTTTGTTAGAATGGCCAAAATAAAAGCAGCCAGAATAGGACCATAGAAAACCGAACTTACCTTGTTGATGACCTCGATAACAGTGCCTTCAATATTTCCGGCAAAAAAGGCAAAGAACAAACAAACCAAACCCCAAAAGAGGGAAAGCAATCTTGAATTCATGACATAACTTTTATCACTCATCCCGGGTTTGAACCGTTTAACAAAATCCTCCATGGTTACTGCAGATAGTGAATTCACTGTGGAGCTTAATGAAGACATCGCTGCGGACATAATCGCCACTATTAGAATCCCGATAATTCCGTTTGGCAGGTACTTTATAATAAAGACAGGCACCATTAAATCGGCCTTTTTTCCCTCAAGACTTCCGATATTGGCTTGATACGTGCTCTCCATCAATTCTTGGAACCCCATATCTTGTAAGAGCAGTGTTCCCAATACCAGTCCCATAATGCAATAGGTCAAGGTCAAAGGGAATCGGAAAAGGCCATTGGCCAATAACAGCTTTTTGATGGTGGGCATCCCACTGGCCGATAGCAAGCGTTGCGATTGGGTTTGATCCGTTCCGTAGTAGGAAGCGTACAGGAAAAAACCACCAATCACCATGGGCCAAAACCCAAATTCGTCTTGTTTATCGCCATTGGCAAAGCCCCATTTTGAAAAATCCACGGCAGTGAGCCGGTCCTTATCCACGTGGGTCAGAAAATTATCAAATCCCCCCAATTCACTCACCCCATAAACCAAACAAATAACGATTCCCAAAAACAAGATGATCATCTGTATAACATCCCCCCAGATGACCGCTTTCATGCCGCCTTGAAACGAATACACCAAGGTAATGACCCCAATAATCAAAATGGATATCCAAAATTCTATGCCTACGGTTGCCTGTAAAATAAGCGCCATGGTATAAACCATGACTCCTGTGGCGACTGACCGACTTATTTGAAATACAAAACTTATCAATAGACGGGAAGAGGCGTCAAAACGTTTCTCCAAATACTCGTAAACACTCACGATACCTGACTTATATAAGGTGGGAATAACGGCAATCAATAAAAATGCCATGGCCATGGGAACCCCAAATTCATAGGTGAGCCATTGCAGTCCCCCCCCTTCCTTTAGACCAACAAAAGCGGGTGCTGAAATAAAACTGATCGCTGAAAGCTGGGTGGCCATAGTGGAAAGGCTCAATGGAAACCAGCCCATGCTTCTTCCACCTAGAAAGTAATCGCCAGAGCTTTTGTTTTCCTTAAAGAGGTAACCAATGCCCAAAAACCCTACGAGATATACAACGATGATGATATAGTCTATGTAATTCATAATGTATGCTTTAGATTATGTTTGACATGGTCTTCCCATTCCTCTTTTAAAATGCCAAGAAGTATGGCATCCGATCGTCCTGTCCTGTGTATAGATGGGAAAGCATTTCTAATACGTCCTTCTAGAACGCAACCCACACTTTTCATGGCCGCAATGCTTACTACATTTTCGTCATGGGCTCCGAGACCTACCCGTTCAGCACCCAATGCTTCAAATGCGAATTCGAACAATAGGTATTTGCAATTTTTGTTGAGCCCAGTTCCCCTAAAATCTGCGCCATACCAGGTATACCCTAATCGAATGTTTTTGAGATGTTGGTCATAATCGAAAAAACGGGTACTGCCCGCAAAAGAGTTGGTTTGCTTGTCAAATACCGCAAATGGGTATTCCTTTTTCAATTTTCTATGGTCAATAGCGTCAAGAACATATCCCTCAAAGTCTTGAAAACCATTGGAACGACCTAAAAAATAAGTCCAAAGTGATTTCTCTTTTGCCAAAGCACGCAATGAATCAACATGATTTTGATGTAATGGGATCAATTTTGCCCTTTCATTTTCTAAAATATATTCTTGGGCAAAGTCCAGTTCCATTTTTAGAGGTCATTTTCCAAAAAATCAATCAAAAGGGCAGCACTCCATGAAAAATTATTGCCCCCATAGCCATTACTGGGACTATCGGGATTGGACTGTCTGGAATCAAAATACTCATAGAATCCAAATTTTTCAATCAGTTCTATGGAATCATTTTTTATACGTTTGGCGAGGTCGGTATATCCGTACCGGGAACATCCTTGGCAAAGCATCCAGTTCATATTGATCCAAACGGGACCCCTCCAATATTTTCTTGGATTGAACTTTGAATGGGTAGGGTCAAAAGAGGCAAATAAGTACCTGCCATCGTCCCCAAACCTTTGTAAAATAGTCTGGATAAGCGTTTCTGCTCTTTGGGTATCCGGAATTCCTGCAAAAAGGGGGGCAAATGATGAGGAACACAGATATTCAATTTGCTTATTGCCCCTTAGGTCATAGTGAACGTAAGCGCCAAGGTCCTTATTAAATAGTTTGGCATTCATGGTGCGAATGCCAAGCACACTCTTTTCCTTGAGGTACGCAATTTTATCCTCGTTTCCCCCAATACGTTCAAATAGCGCTACGAGGGCCTGATTACTTTGTATTAAAATGGAATTAAACAAAGGGTCAAGAACCAGAAACGGGGAAAGCTCGGCTATTTTTTTATCGTCATAATTATTCTTTTTGGCAATATCGATCAAGTACAAATAATGATCGTATTCCCTTTTTGATGGTCTTTGTGCGGGATCAACATGTGTGGTGTCCCTTCTTTCAAATTCATATTCGGGCGGGTCCATGGTCTCCCAAATATCATCCCAAATGGGAGAGTTGTCCGTACCGGATTCCCAGTTATGATAGATATAGACCAAACCGTCTTGATTGACATCACGATGCTTATAGAAATACAGATGATTGTCATAGACTTTATCAATACAACCTTCGATGAAACCTAAAATGTCCTTTTTGTCGTTGGCTATTTCATACAATCGTTTCAGTATAAAACCAAATACCGGAGGTTGGGTCATTCCGGTAGAACGGTATTTTTTTGAAGAGTGTGGATGCAGCTCAGATTGATGAAAATCGGGTCCAGGAAAATAGGTGTCCGTTTCGTTATGAAACACAATATGCGGAATAAAACCGTTGCTCCATTGGGCATCCAAAATGGTCTGGATTTCAGACTTGGCTTTTGCCATGTCATAATGGGCCAAACCCACCGCAATAAAACCCGAATCCCACTTCCATTGAAACGGATAGAGTCCCTTACTCGGAATGCTAAAGCCGCCTTCTTGAAAGTTGTTGTTCAACACTTCTTTCGCCCTTTCCAACAATGATGCTTTCATAGTAGTACTGGATAACAAATACTGGCGGCAAATGAAACCGCCAGTACCAACATGAACTTAACAACTAACTTAAACTAACTTTTTTGAATATTAAAAATTGAAGGTTGCGGTCAGGAAGAACCTTCTGGGAAGAATGGGTCGGCCAAAGAAGAATTCCCCATCATCCACTTGACCACCAATACCAGCTCTGGGATTACCCTCAGTTAGCCCTTCGCTATCAAAAAGATTGAAGACCGAAAAGCCCAATCGAACTGAATTTATGTCTTCTACCCTAAAGGTATATCCAGCTCCCAAACGGGCAATGGTAATCGCATCCAACTCTACATTATTCCCATCATCTGTAAACTTGCTTCCGGTGTGGTTCAAGGTAAAATTGGCATCAAAACTTCGGTTATCGTAGTTGAGTCCCAAACTTCCCAAAAAGTTAGGTTGACGCCCTATTTCGTTCCCTTCGTTAATGGTTGTGACTTCTCCTGTGAGAAGATTAGTGGTTTCATTTTTGGTGATTTCATGATTTTGATACGTTGCTGTTCCGTTCAGACTGAAATTATCATCAAAGCGATAGAGCCAAGAGGCCTCCAAACCAAAAGTAGCGGTGGTTTGCTCACTTCTCGCCTGATCTTCCAATTGTCCGTTTACAATGGCTTGGTCAATTCTAATACGGTCCCTTAAGGTAACATAGTACCCCGCGAGGGAACCTGAAAACTTGGATGTTCCAAATTTTGCACCGGCCTCTCCCTGAATAATGGTCTCTCCTTCATAATTGGACTCGCGAATTCCTGGAGTAGGCACAAAACCTCGCTGTTGGGGCCAAAAGAACCCTCTGGAGAAGTTGGCATATAAATTGGTCGATTCCGTTAGTTCGTATAGTCCCGCCAATGAGATGGCCCAATCCGTGGCATTGATTTCGGCCGTGGTAAAGCTACCATCGGCAAAACGCACATTGGCCAATTCAGGGGTCAACTCAGGATTATCGTATACTTGACTGTCTTCCAGTCCTCCGTTATTAAAGGTTCCTGTAGTGGATTCAACTCGTAGGCCAACGTCGAATCGCCAACGGTCAAAAATCATCTCATCGGTGAGGTAGAACGCTGTTCTGCTTTGGGAAAGAAAGCGGTTAGAGGTCATACCAATTCTATCGTAAAGCCCCCCTTCGGAAAATATCACATTGTTTCCCCCTGCATCGGTATAACTTAAGTTGACCAGTCTAGGGTTATTGTTGAATTCCGATAACACACGGTATTGCCAGTTGACATCTTCAGCATCCGTTCGTGCCATGTAGGTACCCAAGGTAAAGGTGTGTTCCCTATTGTCCGTCCTAAAGATCAAATTGGCATCCCCGGAGTAATCGGTCATAGGGCGCAAACGATCCACATGAAGGTTTTCAACGACCAAATCATTGCCATTGATTTCTGCACCGCTCCCTCCTTGATAGGTAGCCGTGAACCCGGTATTGTCCGGTGCCACTTGAGCGATGTAATTGGAAAGTGTCAATGGATTGCCGAAGGTACCGTTGCCTCCTACGTAGAGTGCAAAATTATGCTCATAGTTGGCGTACCTAATTTTTGATTTAAAGCGTATCCTATCATCAAAGTTGTAGACAAAGTCCCCCATAAGATACCCCCCTTTTGTAAACACACCATCTTCAATAGGGCTTTTATAAACCCCTCCAGGAGTCAAAAATGAGGTCTCTGCCAGCTCCCCGGAAAGGAGTTGTTCTACATCATCCCCATCATTACCTGCAATTCGCTCGCGTGAATCGCCATCCAGTGGCAACGGTAAGAAAAACTGTGCCCTATCGTCAATATATTGTCCGTGAAGGGTAAACGTTCCTTTTTCGAAGCGTTTTTTAATGTTCCCCCTAAATTGCACCCCTCGGGTTGAAAGGCCCGTTTCAATGGGGCCATCATCTTTGCGTACAAATCCGGTAAAAGCATAAAACGTATTGGAGTCCTCCCCTCCCATTTTACCACCGGTGTAAAAATCGGTTTTTAAACGACCGCGACTTCCCCATTCCACATTAATGACATTTCCGGGATTGGTATCCCCGGTCTTACTGGTGTAGTTGATCAAACCGGCTACGGAACCCGCGCCATAAAGCACGGCAGCACCACCCCGAACAAATTCAACCCCTTTAAAACCAATGTCAGGTCTTGCATATACGTCATGCGCAGAAGAATTGAGGCCAAAGGTGCTCATTAAGGGCATGCCATCATATTGCAATGGATTGAATACATATTGCCCACCGGATGGAAGACCACGGACAAAAAGGTTGGTTGCGGTCTCACCACCACCACCTTCCGCGGTGATACCTGGGACGTCCCTTAAAATATCCGCTTGGCTATTGGCAGAAAGTTTGGTAATCTCAGCAATCTTTTTGGAACTAATGGATAAAGGTGCCTGTTTCTGAGACCTAAAGGTGGTAGAGGCGGAAATGACCACTTCATCCAATTGTTGCCCGCTTTCTTCGAGGATGATATCCAAAGAAATGGGACTTCCATTTAGTTCTACAGTTTGGTCGACCGAGGTAAAACCAATAAAGGAGAAACGAATGGTTTGACTTCCACTGGTATTGGTGGTGAGTACAAAATTACCATCAAAATCGGTTGTAGTACCTTCTGTGGTACCGATAATAATAACGTTAGTTCCAAGAATGGGCACTCCAGCCTGATCTTTTACTGTACCGGAAATCTCGGTTTGGGCAAATACACTTGCCGTACTAAAAAGTGCAACTGCCACAAAAACAAATTTTTTCATAATACTAAAGAATAGTGAATCGAGTAAAGCGCTAGTTTTAACGAATCGGTTAATTTTGAAGTTAAATTATGTTGATACCGTAATTGTTTTGAAAAAAAATTGCGAAAATGTTATGCAAACGATTGCGAAAACGTTTGCAATTTTATATTTTTTGATTTTTTCATTCAAAATGAATCAGATACTATGACCGGTAGAAAGGAAAACATTACGCTAAAAATGCTGGCGAAGGAATTGTACCTTTCTGTGTCAACGGTTTCGAGGGCCCTAAACAATCATCCGGATATTAGCCTGGAAACCAAGAAAAGGGTACAGGAACTGGCAAAGGAATTGAACTATGTCCCCAATTTATTTGCCAAAGGCTTTCGGACCCATCATACCCATATTTTGGGAGTGATTGTACCCAATGTATCCCATTATTTTACGACGACCATTTTGAAGGGTATATTGGACGAGGGTGAAAAATTGGGCTATCGTATTATTATATGTGAATCAAAGAACGACGAAAAGAAGCAGGCAGACATGTTGCAGACCATTTTGCAGTTTGGTGCAGAAGGGATTCTGATGGCCTTGGCACGAAGGACAAAGTCGATTGACGATATTTTAAAAACCATGCAGCGCATCCCCGTTGTTTTATTTGATAAGGTCTCGGATAAAATTCCATGTACGCAGGTGGTCATCGATGAAGAAGTAGCAGCCTATACGGCTGTTGAGCATTTGATCAACACCGGTAAGAAACGAATAGCCATTATCAAGGAGACGGAGAATTCCTATAACTCTGAAAAACGGTATGCGGGCTATCTGAAAGCCTTACGGGATTATGGTTTGCCCATAGATGAAAAAATCATATTAAGTACGGAAGATATCTCCATGGAAAAAGGCCGGGCCATGGCCAATATGCTTTTAAGTTTAAGAAACCGCCCTGATGCGGTTTTTGCCATTACGGATAGTTCGGCAATTGGGGTCATTAAGGCCTTGAATAAGTATAACATAAAAATACCTGAGGAAATTGCCGTGGTTGGATTTAGCAATTCCGTTCATTCTACCATTATCAGTCCTTCCTTGTCCTCTGTAGATCAACCTGGTGAAAAAATTGGTAGAACGGCCCTAAAATATTTGATTGGGGAAATTGAAAACCCGAATTCTGAGATGATGACAAAAACGGTTGAAATTAAGACCAACCTCATCATTAGGGATTCCTCTTTTAAATAGAAGAGGTCCCCCCTAAAACAGGTGGGCATTTGTTTTGCTAATGGACCTCTTGCATCAGCCTTACCTGTTTTAGGAGCATCCTTTTTGGGGTAAAGGGAATCATTTTCATCATCATTTTTTGGGACGTGGTCAATCCTGAAACCACATCCAACTTTCCCGAAATCATCCCTTCGTACCCATCTTCAGCTACACTTCTGGCTGTGACCGTTTTTTCAAAAAGATTGGTTTTATCCATTCCAGAGGTTTTTGCAAACTCGGTTTCTGTGGCTCCGGGCATCAAGTTGGTAACAGTGATATGGGTATCATGAAGCTCTTCCGCTATGGCATTGCTAAAGAACGTGACGTAGGCCTTAGTAGCAAAGTAGACGGCCTGTAATGGTCCTGGCATAAAACTGGCCGTAGATGAGGTATTCAAAATTTTGCCCTCATTTCTTTCCACCATGCCGGGTAAGAAGAATCGCGTCAAGGCCGTTAAAGCGGTAATGTTCAAATTGATCATACTCAAATCTTGTTCCCATGGACGTTCGTGAAATTTTCCGTGCCCTCCAAAACCGGCATTGTTGATAAGGTAATCCACTTGGATTCCAGCTGCGATAATTTCGTCGTAAATAAGTTTGGCCGCTTGGGGGTCGGTCAAGTCTTTCGCAAAGACTTTTACGTCGATTGAATACTTTTCTTCCAATTCCGACTTTAACGCCTCTAATTTGCCTTTACTCCTTGCTACCAGCACCAGATTCCCGCCTCTTTCGGCGTGGATGCGTGCCAGTTCTTTTCCAATTCCGCTGGATGCACCAGTAATTAACGCTACTTTTTTCATAATATGTGAGTACTTACTTAATTGCTAATTTAAAATTTTTTAGATATTATATTTTCTCAGTAAAAATGTTTTTAAAGGTTCTTGGGTTTCAAATCCCTGTTTGATAATGCCTCCTGCAATTCCTTCCAACGCATGGTTCAAGAGTTCTGCTTCGTTCTTCGCTTCTTGATACCCCAATTCTTGAAAGGCCCATTCCAACCTATCAATAAAGGGCTGCATTTTTTCTCGACCTGAAATCTCCAATTCCCATTTTAACTTAAATTGCAGTTTCCAGAAATGGTATTCACTTTCGTCAACTTCAAAAGGAAGAACGATAGCCTTTCTAAGAATTTCCATTGGATCTTGCTCCATGAGAATATGAGCGTACAAAAGGGTCACTTTTTCAAAGGCTTGTTCCATAATAGCATCCAATAATCCTTGCTTGTTTTTATAGTGCCTAAAAATCAACCCTTCGGACACGCCGGCATGTTTGGCTATTTTGTTTGTGGAAACGGCCGTATACCCTTCATTGGCAAAAAGCTCCAAGGCAGTAGTGAGTATGTTGTTCTGTTTCTCTGTCATAAAAGTGAGTAATCACTTGCAAAAATAATCAAATTTTCAATACCACCTAACCAATAGCAAGAATCTAGAGTATATTTTTCAGTTTTTTAACAATAGTCTCCGACAAACGATAAGGGGGATAACGTACTGGAATATCAAACAGAAACGGCTTTTTAACCATTGATTTTTTGTGGGAAAAAAGATAAAACGAATGTTCCCCGTGATACCCCCCAAATCCAGAATGGCCAATACCGCCAAAAGGCATGTTCTTATTGGCAATATGGATGACACAATCATTGATGACCCCCCCACCAAAAGCATAGTTCTGTGTCATGTCCTTTTGAAATTTCCTGCGTTTGGAAAAGACATAAAGGGCCAAGGGCTTTCCAAATTTGGATACGTACGAATCAATTTCATCCTTGGTATTGTATCCATAAATGGGCAATACCGGACCAAATATTTCGTCTTCCATTATCATGGAATCCAACGCAGGACCATCAACAAGGGTTGGGGCAATATATTGGTCGGCATCGTTATGTTGTCCTCCCCAGATGACCTTTTCGTCTTTTAGCATGGTTTTAAGCCGCTCGTACTGATTTTTGGTGGCGATTCGTGCCAAATGTGGTGATGCCTCCACATCTTCCCCATAGAACTGATGCACCGTTCTTTTGATTGCTTCCACCAATTTCTCCTTAACCTGGTTCTGTACCAGAATATAATCCGGGGCAAGACAGGTCTGCCCGGCATTTAATAGCTTTCCCCAGACGATGCGTTTTGCGGCAACCGAAATCGAGGCACTATCGTCAACAATACAGGGGTTTTTACCACCTAGTTCCAAGGTCACTGGGGTAAGGTGTTTCGCAGCACTTTGATAGACTATTTTGCCCACACGGGTGCTACCGGTAAAAAAGATGTAATCCCAGGTATTTGAAAGTAATTCCTGCGAAGTTTCAACCCCTCCTTCTATAACGGAAACATGACCGGAATCAAATGCTTCCTTGATAATTTCTGCAAGGACTTTCGAAGTTGCGGGGCTTAATTCGGAAGGTTTGAGTACTACGGTGTTGCCTGCAGCTACCGCCCCAATTAATGGAGAAATGGCCAACATAAAAGGATAGTTCCAAGGAGAAATTACCAATACGTTTCCGAAAGGTTCGTATTGGATCCAATCCTTTGAGGGAAAACTCCCCAGACTCCCGGCTACCTTTTTAGGCCTGGCCCAGAAATGGATATTTGCGAGTATATGGTTTAATTCGGCAAGCACAAATTGGGTTTCACTGACCAGACTTTCGAACTTTGGTTTTTTAAAATCAGCATATAGGGCAGTACAGATATCGTCCTCCCTTTTTTCAATGACCTTTTTCAACTTTTTTAAGGCCTGTTTTCGGTAGGGAACGGCTTTGGTTTTTCCCGTTTTGAAGAAATCATCTTGTTTTGAGTATGTCAACGAAGTTTGGGAATCCATTTGTAAAGAATTAATGGGTGGAATTGGTTAAATATAGGGGTAATTGAAATATTTTAGGGGTATGGAAATGGATTTGAAATCGAGTTTTGGTTCCACTTTTGAAGTACCCCTGCTAAAAGAAATTGCTGAAATCGGGGTTTTTTTGAACTTCAAAGAGGGTCAGAAAATCATGGAAATAGGGGAATATATAAAAGGGATGCCCCTTTTGATTTCCGGGGTAATAAAGATCCTTAGGGAAGATGATGAGGGTGATGAGCTATTGCTGTATTATCTGGAACATGGGGATACGTGTAGTATGACCATGGCCTGCTGTTTGGGGGACACAAAAAGTGAAATAAGGGCTATTGCCGAGACAGAGGTTTGCCTTGTTTTGGTCCCTATCCGTAAGATGGAGGAGTGGATTTCCAAATACCGGTCTTGGCGGAACTTTGTGTTTGAAAGTTACCATAGTAGGTTGAATGAACTGTTACATACCATAGACAATATCGCCTTTAAGAATATGGATCAGCGATTGGTGGACTATTTAAAGGAGAAGGCGCGTATCAATCAATCCAATACTGTTAAAAATACCCACCAAGAAATTGCCTTCGATTTGCACAGTTCCCGCGTGGTCATGTCGCGCTTGTTAAAAAAGTTGGAAGTCATGGGGAAGATAAAGCTGCACCGAAACTCCATTGAATTGGTAAATCTTTGATTGTGTAATTGTTGTTACCGGGTAAAGGACAAAAGCTGTTTACCTTTGTATTTGTGTTAAAGCGTTATTTTCCCATAACCCAGTGGTTGCCCAACTACAAAAAGTCATATCTCTCCGGGGATGTATCTGCAGGAATAACGGTAGGGGTGATGCTGATTCCCCAAGGAATGGCCTATGCCCTGATAGCGGGACTGCCACCTGTGTATGGGCTGTACGCTGCGCTGATACCCAATTTACTTTACGCTTTTACGGGATCCAGTCGAAAACTGGCCGTGGGTCCTGTGGCCTTGGATTCTTTGATAGTAGCCTCAAGTTTGGCTACCATGAAGCTCGCCACTATTGAAGATTATATTTCCATGGCCCTGTTTTTAGCCTTGCTTGTCGGTACCATACAGTTGGTCATGGGCTTTTTTCGGATGGGGTTCTTGGCCAACTTTCTTTCGCGCCCGGTGGTTAGTGGGTTCACTTCGGCAGCTGCTTTGGTCATCGCGGTAAGCCAGCTAAAATATTTGTTCGGGTTGGAGTTGGAGACTTTAGGTACGCTTAAAACATTTACCACGGTGGTGCAAAATTTGGAACAAACCAATTTCTATGATCTTACTATTGGTATTGGGGCCATGGTTGTCATTTTAGGATTAAAAAAGCTGCATCGTAAACTTCCGGCAGCCATGCTTGTGGTGATTTTGTCCATCATTGGCATCTATCTGTTTATGGTCAATGAAACCGATGTTCATATTTTGGGAAACGTTCCCCAAGGGTTACCTGCTTTTGTACTTCCTAAATTCGAAACGTCACAGTTGGTAGCCGCATTTCCAACGGCACTTGCCTTGGCCTTTATCGCCTTTGCGGAGGCCATGACCATAGCAAAGGCCGTAGAGGAAAAGTCCAATCAACAACATACACGCCCAAATCAAGAATTAAGGGCCCTGGGTTTTTCCAATATTGTCGGGTCTTTTTTCCAGTCGTTTCCGGCGAACGCCGGTTTATCCAGGACCGCTGTCAATATTGATGAAGGTGCCAAAACAGGCCTCGCTTGTATCATTAGTGCTGTTGTGGTTGGATTGACCCTGTTATTCCTTACCCCATTTTTTTACTATCTGCCCAAATCCGTACTAGGAGCTATAATTTTGGTGGCGGTGTATGGCCTTATCGACGTAAATTACCCTAAGCAATTGTTCACAAAGCAAAAAGAGGAATTTGTGCTTTTGGTGGTGACTTTTTTGACTACCTTATTGATTGGGATTTCCCAGGGGATCATTTTTGGGGTATTGTTTTCGTTGGTGTTTTTGGTATACCGCATCTCCAAACCCCATTTTGCTGTTTTAGGGAAGATAAAAGGAATGGAGTACTTTAAAAATATAGACCGTTTTGGTGGGGATGTTGAAATACGTGACGAAATTCTTATGATTCGGTTCGATGCCCAACTGTTCTTTGCAAATGTAGAATACTTTAAAAAGGCGTTAATGCAACAGGTGGATAAAAAAGGGCCTTCATTGAAATATGTTATATTAAATGCGGAACCTATAAATTATTTGGACGATACTGCGGCAAAACAGTTACAAACTTTGGTTCTGCAATTGGGGGAAAGGGA
>JBCDBE010000049.1:0-24008 GCA_039184365.1 Bacteroidota bacterium
AAATGGACCGAATTACCATTTATATAGAATTCCTTACCAATTATAAAGATTAACCCCAGTTGAACTATGGTTTTTTTTACTTTCAATTCATTAATCAACCTCTTGAACGATGAACACTACAGGAGAAAGACTCGGCTATTTTTGCTGGTATTTGGTTTTGGGATTGTCCATAGCGCTATTGCTATCCAACTTGTTCCTTTACTTCAGTTAATTCGCCTGCGAAACGGACTGCATTACATTGATTTTCAAATCCTTGATTTGAAGCTCTTTCGATGAAATATTTTCAATGGACAATTGTGTATAGGGTTGGGATGGGAACAACTGGTCCGTCATGGCATATTCACCACCGTTTACAAAAACCTCAATCGACGACCGATCCAAATAAATAGAAAAATCCAAGTCTCCCGGAACATTTTTCATTGCCGCATAATGCAACTTATTGCCAAATTCATAATTAAAATCAGTCATTCCAGATGCAGTTCTATCCAACATCAACAGGGAACTCGCCGTATCCAAAATCAATACTGTTTTTTCACCAACTGCGTTGGAAAAAGTTAATTTGAAATCCTTGGCCGGTACCGAAAACGAAATGTTGGATTCCCCCATGTTCAAATTTGAAATGGCATACTCTTCTCTTGCAGGAATGGAGATGGTTTCCCCTTTGGAGGTTTCCATTAAATCATCAATGGAGGATAGGGGGTAATTGTACAACACATAATCGTCATTTATTCTTTTTAAAGATAATTCCCTGGGTAATGTCATGGCACTGCGCCAAGTTGTGGCAGGTGTTTTGAGGGCATATTGCCAATTGCTCATCCATCCAATAAATATTCTTTCCCCATTTAGGGTATTATTATAAGTAACACCAGCATAGTTATCGGTACCCCAATCCAACCATTTATATCCTATTTGATCACTGGTAAAAGTGGTACCATCAAAATCTCCTACAACATATTGGGTTCCGCTTCCCCCATTGGGGGCACCGCTACCGATACTTATAATAAGCACCCATTTTTCTTCTTCGGACCCTTCCACCTTCATTTTGAACAAATCGGGACACTCCCACACGCCGCCTTTAGCCCCTTGGTCCTTTCCAAAATCACTGATATTATCCCATTCCCTCAGGTTTTTGGAACGATAAAATTTGACATGGTCCCCGGCAACCAAGACCATAATCCAGCTTTGGGAATCCTCATGCCAAAACACCTTAGGATCCCTTATATCCCTAATACCGGTATTGCCAATCACAGGATTTCCATCGTACTTTTCCCAGGTATTTCCATTGTCCAGACTATACGCAATCCCTTGTGTTTGAAATGTGTTTCCTCCACTCTTTTCTCCCCGCATATTATGGTAGGTATAAATAGCCACCAAAGGCACTTTACCCTCTACGCCAAAACCGGAAGTGTTATTCTTATCCACTACGGCACTCCCTGAAAAAATAAGGCCTTTCACGTCCGGAAATAAGGCGATGGGTTGGTGTTCCCAATGCACCATATCGGTACTCACGGCATGTCCCCAATGCATGGGCCCCCAAACCGTAGCGTGGGGATAATACTGATAAAACAAATGATATATCCCATCATGGTAAACCAACCCATTGGGATCGTTCATCCAGCCAGAGACCGGCGTAAAATGGTATTGTGGCCTATAACGTTCTTGATAGGACTTAGTGGTTGAACCTTCGGTATCTTCCGCGGAACGTTGTTCGGTTTTGCAAGCCATAACAACCAAGAAAACAACCAATGGAATCAAACGAGCGCACATAATGGTGGTTTAAGGTTTCACACAAGATAACAAAAAGTCCATCTTAAATAAAGGTATTAGTATCTTTGACTTCTAAGCTTATTTATGCGGCAGTATGTCTTATTTAGCCTTGCCCTTGCTTGCTACTTTTTGGGGCAATCACAAAAATCCATAGAAAGAACATTGGATAGGTTCAATTCGGGCTCCGTACCCTACATTACCGTGAAACAATTGAAAAGCGAAACAAATTCCATTCTGTTGGATACCCGTAACAAGGAAGAATTTGAAGTCAGTCATTTACTAGACGCCCAATGGGTCGGTTTCAAAGAGTTCGATATTGATAAAATCCGTCGAGAAATTCCAGATACCACAACACCGGTTATCGTGTATTGTTCCATTGGGGTTCGCTCAGAGGAGATTGGGGAAAAATTGCAAAAAGCCGGGTATTCCAATATCAAAAACCTCTATGGGGGAATTTTTGAATGGAAAAACCAAGGCAATGCCGTAGTGGATTCAACGAAGCAACCTACAGAAAGAGTTCATGCTTTCAGTAAGCATTGGGGAAAGCTACTGACCAAGGGGGATAAGATATATTCTTTAAAAAAATAGGGGTTTGGATTCCAACACTGACCTTCTGCTGATCTTTACCCGGAACCCGGAATTGGGAAAATGCAAAACACGACTTGCTACCAAAGTGGGAGATAGGGCCGCTTTGAATATTTATAAGTTTCTACTAGAACATACCGTCCGTATTACGCAGCAACTTGCCATGGATAAAAGCGTGTATTATTCTGAAGAAGTATGGAAGAATGATATTTGGAATAATGACCTGTATCAAAAAAAACTACAACAAGGGACCGATTTAGGACAGCGTATGATGAACGCCTTTGTGGACGGATTTAGACATGGATACCAAAAAATAGTGATTATTGGAAGTGATATGTACAATCTCACCAAAGAAGATATAGAGGAAGCTTTTTTCAAATTGGCGCATCATGATGTTGTCCTTGGTCCCGCAGAAGACGGTGGCTATTACTTACTGGGAATGAAAAAGCTGAATGCCGTTATTTTTCAAAATAAGGATTGGGGAACCTCCACGGTACTGAAAGCAACATTAAACGACTTAAATAATGAGAATTATCTCCTTTTACCCCTAAGAAATGACGTAGACCATTATGAAGACATTCAACATATTGAAGCGTTTCAACCCTTCTTAAAACACCTAAGGAAATGACTAAAAAACAATTGAACGAATCTGTCGCCTACTTAAAGAACAAAGGGTTTGACCAACCTGAAATCGGGATAGTTTTAGGAACTGGCTTGGGGCAATTGGTCAATGAGATTGAAAATCCCATTGAGGCCCATTACAACCATATCCCCTACTTCCCATTGGCCACGGTCGAGTTCCATTCAGGAAAGCTAATATATGGTACCATAGCCAACAAAAAAGTTGTGGTGATGCAAGGGCGTTTCCACCTTTATGAGGGGTATGATTTTTTGGATGTCACCTATCCCGTTCGTGTAATGCACCTGCTGGGCATAAAGAAATTGTTTGTTTCCAATGCTGCCGGAGCCATTAATCTCAATTTCAAAAAAGGGGAGATGATGTTGATCGAAGATCATATTAATCTTCAGGGAGGTTCTCCACTGGCTTTTAAGAACGTGGCGGAATTCGGTGATCGATTTGTGGATATGATGGAGCCCTATGACGTAGAAATGCGAAAAAAGATTGAGGAAATTGCCAAGAATGAAGAAATCGACATTCAAAAAGGGGTTTACGTTGCTGTTGTCGGTCCGCAACTGGAAACCAAAGCAGAGTATCGTATGCTCAAAATCATGGGGGCAGATGCCGTTGGCATGAGCACCGTTCCAGAAGTTATTGTAGCCAACCATTTAAAACTACCCGTGGTAGCTGTATCTGTCCTCACTGACGAGTGCGATCCAGACAACCTACAGCCCATCAATATCCAAGAAATTATTGAAATCGCCGGAAAAACGGAACCTAAAATGGTAAGCTTATTCAAGGGACTGATTCATCAACTTTAAAAAACGGATGTAAGGATGCTCCCCTTTTACCTACTTTACTTGGAAAAAAAACTGCTTTTCAATGAACAATACCCCTGGAATCAGCATCATTATTCCCACCTATAATGAAGCCCAAGGTTTAGGTCAACTCTTGTTGCACTTGGACGTTATTGTAGATAAGGAGGTGGTAAGGGAAATTATCGTAGTAGATGGGCAGAGCGCGGATGCCACCAAAAAAATTGCCCTGCACCACAATGCCACAGTATTGGAATCTGCCAAGGGTCGCGCCAAACAAATGAACCTTGGCGCCCATTTTGCCAACGAAGAAATCCTCTATTTTTTGCATGCGGATACGTACCCAAAAAAGGGTTTTGGGAAACTCATCCTTGAATCGGTTGCTGATGGCTATCAAGCTGGATGTTTTAGGATGAAGTTTGATACCCAAAATCCATTTTTACGTTTTTTTGCCTATTTATCCAGAATTAACCATTCATTATGTCGCGGTGGGGACCAGTCCCTTTTTATTACCCGAAAGGAATTTTTAAGACATAATGGTTTTAATGAGGACTACTTTATCTATGAGGACACAGAATTTATAAGAAGACTCTACGAAAATTTAAAATTCAGGGTATTGCCTCAAGATGTGATTACCTCTGCTAGGAAATATCGAGAAAAAGGTTGGCTAAAAGTACAGTTCCACTTTGCAATGATTCACTTAAAAAACTACTTAGGCGCAAAACCGGATGCCCTGTACGAGTATTATGAACGAAATGTACTCCGTTGAGAAGTTTTCCGCATTCATAAAAAAGCCCTCGACACCTCTGCCAAGGGCGATTTGGGGGACTTTGCAAAAAATAGATCAGTTTACTCCTCGATAGATAAATTGGCGAAATCCCTTAGAACACCATTTGTGATGATATTGGTCAACAACTTCTCGCGCGGACTAATGGAAATCCTCTCCGTCATATTGGTTTTATCCGATCCGTAGATATCAATCATCGTTACCGGAGGAAGTACGTTCTTGGCCAAGTACAAATTATTGGTGTTCTCAAAAATCTCAACTTGATTTTCCTTTGACCTCCTAACACTATTTTTGGTGAATATTCCTTGAAGTGTTTGGGCAAAACGTTCCCCTTCCAGACTTTTGCCGTGATGGAAAATGGATACTTCATAAAACTTGCTGCTCTCTGCATTTTCATTGAAGTTTAGCACAACAACCCTTTGATATTTTCCCACATTCTGTAAATAGTGCTTATTGATGGTTCCCACAAAATGCTGCATCTGGTTTCTATCTGCAATGGCTTTCTCTGCTCCCAAATTCGATTTACCAAATGAAATTTCATTGTCTTCTTCCAATTCCTCCACCAAATATACCTTGGCACCATGCACCATGAGTTCTTTGGCAACGGCCCTCATAATTTGGTTTCTGATATTCTCAAGTAATTTTGATTCCTTGATACCATTGACTCCAGGCAACAAATAGAGGACGGCCTCTTGCAACTTATCACTTTTAAGGGAAATTTGGGCCAGCTCCTTATCAAAAATGGGAATATCGTTTTTTATATCTTCCGTTACATTAAGGGCCATCTTTTTAAAGGAATCGGGAGCATCCGGAATCAAATATTCCTTTCCTAAATAAAGGTGGCTGCCATTTTTAATGTTTCCTTCATTTAACTCAACAAACTCGGCATAATACTTTGAAGGGTCCAAACCCTGTTTTCTAAGCAGGGAAAAAATACCATCCCCCTGCTCCGCCTTAACCTTTATGGTTTGCGGAGATACAAAAAAACAGGTACCAAGAAGCAAAGTAAGCAGTATTAGCCTCATAAACGTAATCATCTGTAACCCTAGCAAATATAGTATCTAATCGATGAAATGCAAAAAATATCGATGAAATGCCCTAAAAATATTGGCCTATTCCAAAAACCACTCCCCTAGCCGCTTCTTTGGTGACCCCATGACCGTAGTCGATACGGAAAATGGCATTGAAAATTCGTTTGTGGATCAGCCTAATCCCCACACCCGGATAAATCCTTACATTTTGACTATCCGCAAAGTCCCCAAAATCCCCACCGGGATTCCTCCAACTTCCGCCATCCAAAAATACGTTTCCTTGCAGTACAAACCAATCCTTTTCCAGTAAAGAATAGCGATATTCCGTATTTAAAACAATAGCCCCGGTACCCCTATCAATAATATTGCCAACCCCACGTATGTTCAAATTATTATCCACGGCAAAAGGTGCAAAAGGGGTATCAATATTACTTGCCAAACCAAGGCGTAATCTAGAAGCCCAGTTTCCCCTTTTCCCTACCCGTTTGAAATAGGAAAAATCATTGAAACCTATTAAAAAATCGGGTAGCGCATCACTTGTACTGGTTACGTACTGTAGGTTTAAATTACTTCGAAAACCATCCAAATAATGATAATAGTAGGTTATTCCATCATAATTGTACAACAATTTTACCAGAAACTTATCCACTATTAAATCTTGGGGCACTGTAGGTTCGGTGGCTCCAGAAATATATTCGTAATCTTCCGTGAAAAAATTCAATCCCAACTCCAGTCGATTTTTAAAATTGAACTCATAGAGCCCCAATATTTCCGTAGAGGTATTGTTGTATTTATAATCCGCAGTACCACTATCCAAAAAAACCGGTTCTTGGGTAGTTAAATCTTGATAATTTAGGGCCAATCCCAATTTGTTGGAGAACAAATAAGGGGCACGCACGTTTAATCCAAAGGAACCAAATACATCATATTGGTAAAATGCGCCCAAAGTGATATTTTGCCCTAAAAAATTAAATTCCTGTAATCCTATCCTAAACGCAAATTCATCATCGTTAGATGTAAAAATATTTGCAAAAGGAATCAACGTAAAGTTTTCCTCTATACCATAAACCACCGTGTAAGCATTGCTGATGTCTGTTTCAAATACTTGAAAGTAAGCGTGTGACACCGAGGGCAAGCGTATCAACCTAGCGATGTCTTTTTCTATGACTGTAGAATCCAAAACATCCCCCTTTTGTAATTTGGAGAGCTTCTCAATTAAGGCCTTTTGGGTCCTTTTATTGCCCTGAATTTTTAAATCCGATACTATCCCTTGCCCAACAGAATATTGGAACACGATAAAAAAAAGACAAAAAAAGAAATGGTTCATGGCAGCCCTTAGTTGGAGCTTAGTCTTCCATAATGATTCCGAATTACATCTTCTGCAGGTTTATTTTGTGGAGTAAAACGGTTGTCCTCAAATCCCCCTACCTCCTTATGATGAATGAACCATTTCCAAACGAATCCACCAGCAAACCAATCTTCCCTCCAAAATTCATCGAACAGGACTTGGAGTGCCTTTGCTTGGGCCTCAAGGTTCACCCCCATTTGGTTCATGTCCACCAACCAAGGTTTTTTGGCGGTGAAGTCCATACTCCGGTAACCAAATTCCGTAAAGACTATGGGCCGTTCATTTTTTTCTGCTACGTCCAGCAAGGTTGCTTTCCACTTTTGCCATCCTTCCCGCATCTGCTGTTTGGAAGGGTCCTCCGCCTCGCTCAACGGAAAATACGCATCTACTCCAATAAGGTCCAGTTCCTTCCAAAAAGGGGTTCGCTTATATTCATCCCAATTGGCAGCATAGGTGAGGCGGCCTTTATACACCTCTCGAATCTTGGAAATCAGGCGGATCCAATATTGGGGTCTGTTTTTTACAAATTCCTCAAGCTCGGTTCCGATACAATACACCTCCGCCTTGGTTTCTTCTGCAAGCTTTGCGTACGTAAGGGCAAAGTCGGTATAGGTTTTTTCCAGTAGTTTCCAATCCTCTTCGGTCTTCATCAAAATATCTCCGGTGAATTCCCCTCTCCAGACCCAGATTTGCGGCTTCACCATAATTTTGATACCGTTCTTTTGTAAAATGTCTATGTACTGCTTTCCTCCCGCCCTTGTTTCCCCAAACCACTGTCGTTCCGTATCAAAAATAACATTGGGATCTTCCAAATTGCGAATAAAACCGAAAGGCATAACGGCCGCATAATTTGCATGCACATTCAAAACCGGGTCTACGTGTTTTTGCAAGGCTTTATCACGGGACCCTACAAAGCTGACCCCGTTTATTTTTTCTTTGGATTGACTGCTACAGGAAAACTGCAATAGGCATAAAAAAAGAAGTCCAAATTTCTTCATTATCCGAAGTTTTAGACTCCGAAAATACTATTTGAAACGATGGGTCAAGAAAATTTTTCTTATAAGTTCAGTATCCTTAGGGCGATAGGAGAAGACCCAGTTAAGATTTTCACCATCCCTGGTGTCCGTAAACAAGGAATATGTTATGGAGTTTTCATTGGATTGCTGCTCTAAAATAATCTTTGAATCAAATCCACCAATTTTCAATTCTTCAAAACTGATATTTCCCTCCCTTTTCTCGATATCATCGATTGAACTGAACGCAAAAACCCCATAATCAAAGTATACGGTGTCGTTTTCATTGGTAAATCCACCGAAAAAGCCATCAGTGAACTCTGGTTGAAATTGTCTCCAATCCAGAGGCAAGTCCAGGGTAAATTTATCTAGGTCCAACCTATTAAAAGTACCTTCTTCAAATACCTCTTTTTGGTCCGTACTGCAGCTTATAAAAGTCATCAATAGCAACAAAGAAATTGTCTTTATCATATCCCAATTTACTGTTTAAGATACGGGATTTATGACTTGGTTGCCCTTTGATTCAAAATACCGCCCGCAGACCTATGTTAAAAGTTTGGCCCAAACCGGTATCATTTCCACGTACAAAATTGGTATACAAGCCTTCAATATTTAGTTCCTTGGTCAGTTGATATTTAACACCTCCTCCAAGCGCCGTAAAATCCTGTGAAAAATCGTTGCCCCCCAAATTCAGTAATTGGGAATGCTGTACCAAGCCCAAAACAGTAAACTTTGAACTTGGAAAATAACTTAAGAAAAGACCTGGGGTCAGCCGCAAGCTGTTGTTGGCAAAACTTTCTGCTTCATCGCCAAAATTAAGTTCAGAGTTCAACTCAGAAAACAGTTGCCATTTCCCTTCGGCAAATGAATAATCGTAAAAGAATCGATTCTGCCATATGTATCCGTTTTGGTCAAGAAACACCCCATTTTCAGTCTCGTTATCGACCAAGGGAATAAAAAATCCACTCTGAATGGAAAAATTACCAACATTGGCAAATGGGGTAAACTTGATTGCTGGAGCTATTGAGGTGAGCCCAGATCTGGCCGAACCTTCTTCCCCGTCAAAAGAAAGAAAATCGAAGAGCCCCCTTCCTCCTACGGTATTTGACCTAAACTCCAAAAGTAAACCAAGATTTACCCTTCTATTTTCCCCAACACCGGTAAAAATGTCCAAGGTGGAGGTAAAGAATACATTTCTTGGGATATCGCCGCTAAAAGTATCTTCCGTCTCCGTGTATAGGTTATTGAACCATTTGATGTCCCATTGGCCTTTACCAATGAGTTTTGAAGGGGTAAGATTTTGGATGACACTTCCTTGGATATCATCATCCTGGGCATCCGAGTCTTGGGCATGCAAACTCAAAATTGACAAGCAAAGTACTGCCCAGATTAAATGGTATTTTATAAATTCCATGATTTTAGTTTTTAGAGGATTTTTTTATTTGATGTCATTCAATGACCAATCATATGGATAGT
The DNA here is from genome assembly GCA_039184365.1 of Bacteroidota bacterium. Classification (GTDB taxonomy): domain Bacteria; phylum Bacteroidota; class Bacteroidia; order Flavobacteriales; family Flavobacteriaceae; genus Croceivirga. The sequence continues at coordinate 9,442 of JBCDBE010000049.1, forward strand.
ACTGCACTTTTAATTTGGTATCGAATTTTTCTTTTCGGTATTGATTTACAAACTCAATTTCAGAGGTTCCTCCTTGGGTGAAGTCGCCTTTGTACCATTCAAAAATTTGTGAGAACAATACCTTCTTACCTTTTGTTTTTATAAAATTGGGATTGTTCAGTGCCAATTCTGTTTGCCGCTGCAACTGTTCTTCCAGCTTTTCAGGGGTATAGGCCCCATCTATTATTGGTGGGCAGCCCAGTCCAGCACAGACAAGCACAAAATGAAACCGCGCCTCGGAAGGAAAGTTTCCGCGTAGTAATTTATTTTCAATATCATTCAGTGTAATTTCCTTTCCGCCAATATCACGTTTGGTCTTATCAAAAAATCCATTGATATCAAGGGGTGATTTAACAGGGTAACGATCTACAATTCCTTTTATAACATGAATGTTATACCCATTGATCCAAAAAGCTTGATAGGCTTTTGAATCCTCTTTTGAAATGGCAATACCTTTGGCCATATCTAAGATCCCATTCAATTCGGCTGGGTTTTCCTTGATGGCTTTATAATCAACCAAACCATTTTGTACATAGGTCTTCAAAAAAGTATCAGTCTTTTCAAAAAAGCCTTCAACTCCTTGGGTGATGCCCCACTGAAAGGCCAGGGGTATTAGCAGTAAGGTTCCAAGCATTTTTGCTTTCATGACAAATTTGTTAGTTATTAAAAAGTTAAGGCGTCAGTCGTGCCAAATGCCTGCGACATACAAAAAAGTCAGTTTTTAAGAAATATTTAATCTTTTCATGGTCAAGCTGCTGAATGTTCGAAAAAGTACGCCGAACCTTACGAAAACAACTGAAATTTAAATTCTTTCTAAATTAAAGTGTGCTTGAAAGTTTTTACCTTTTGGAGCGACAAGTGTCATATTCAATAGAGCGTTCATGGAACATATTGTCATCATCGGCAATGGGATATCAGGTGTCACTGCTGCACGTCATATAAGGAAACATTCTGAAAAGCGTATTACGATCATTTCTGGGGAGACGGACTATTTCTTTTCAAGGACGGCCTTAATGTACATCTACATGGGACATATGAAATTTGAAAACACCCAACCTTACGAACCTTGGTTCTGGAAAAAGAACAGGATTGATTTGGTTAAGGCATTTGTAACCAAAGTGGATGTTAAGAATAAATGCTTATCCCTAGATGATGGCAATACTCTTGAGTACGATAAACTTATTCTGGCGACAGGCTCCAAGCCCAACAAATTTGGTTGGCCCGGACAAGATCTTGATGGGGTGCAGGGCCTTTATTCAAAACAAGACCTGGATACGATGGAACGCAATGCCCCCAATAAAGATGTTTGTCGCAGGGCAGTTATCGTGGGCGGTGGCCTAATTGGTATTGAGATGGCCGAGATGTTGCGAAGCAGGGATATTCCTGTTACCTTTTTGGTTCGAGAGACCAGTTTCTGGAATGGTGTACTTCCCGAAGGGGAATCCCAAATGATCAACGAACATATTTTGGAGCATCATATTGACCTTAGGTTAAATACCAATCTAAAAGAAATTATCCCTAGCGAAAATGGTCGGGTAAAATCCATTATCGTGCAAGAGACCGGAGAGGAAATTGCTTGCGATATTGTAGGTTTAACGGCTGGGGTCGCTCCTAATATTGATTTTTTAAAGGATTCTGGTATCGAACTTGGTCGAGGAATAAAGGTAAATCGATATTTGGAAACAAATGTACAAGACGTCTACGCCATAGGGGATTGCGCCGAACAGCATGAGGCCATTGGCAACCGCAGACCTATTGAGGCGGTCTGGTATACGGGTCGTATGATGGGCGAGACCGTTGCACAGACCATTTGTGGAAACCGAATCGAATACAAACCAGGCCACTGGTTTAATTCCGCGAAGTTTCTGGACATTGAGTACCAAACCTACGGATGGGTTTTTGGAAGAAAAGGACAACCTAACTATGAGGAACAATTTCATTGGAGACATGCCAAGGACAAGGTCTGTGTTACTGTTTCGTTTCATAAGAAGACCAACAGGTTTTTAGGTCTGAACACCTTTGGTATTCGCATGCGGCATGAAATGTTTAATCGCTGGTTGACGGAAGGACGCGATGTGGATTTTGTTATGCAATACCTTATTGATGCCAATTTCGACCCCGAATTTTACAAACACTATGAATCTGAGATCATAGCGGCGTACAACATGGAATATGGAAAATCCATAGTCCCAGAAAAGAAAAATATACTACGTATTTTTTCATAACACTTTTCCTGTAATGAACTCAATCAATCTAAATGTAAAGAAAGTGGAAACCTATGACAGGAGTATGGCCTTGACCGGTCAACCTCCGGTGGCCTTGTCACTGGCCCAGAAACTTGCTGTAGTTCTTGGCATGTTCGGCCTGGCAATCATCCTTTTGGCAGGTTTCAATATTGAATTCCCAAACAGGGCTCTTTGGCTTACCATTGCGTTGACCAGCATATTTTTGGGAGTGGTTTGGTTTTCATGGGACACCTACATGTCCAAACATCCCGGTATTAAAAATGACGGTGTTTGGTTCAAGTCCATCTCCAGTCTGGGATTGTTGGGCTGGTTAGCGGGCTTAGCGATTACCGGATTTTACATTGTACTTTATTTTTATCCTGAATATTTGGGCTTGGTAAAAGATGGGGATAACAAGGGAATTATAGCGCTTTTTGACCCCCTGAGCCGCATTTTGAGTGGAAATCCAGCCAGCCAATGGTTTGTTTATGGAACACTCTACACAGTAGGCATACTAGCCTTTGGAATTAAATTTCTTTGGAAATACCGTCATAATAAATATGAGCGTATCCGTACCTACAGCGTCATGTTCTTTCAAACTTCGTTTGCCTTCATCATACCGGAACTGATGGCGCGTTTAAATGGCCATAAAATCGTTGACGGTGGCAGCATACCTTACCTTGACCTTAAATTAATGTGGCCCCTGAACTACTACAATTTCGAAGGTTACCGGATTAGGGGATTCTTGAGTTCCGGGGATATCGGCTTTGCCATGCTGGTATTTTCAATTCTTTTGGTCTTTGTCATATCTCCCATACTTACCTACAACTATGGCAAGCGCTGGTATTGCTCTTGGGTATGTGGTTGTGGTGGACTGGCCGAAACAGTTGGGGACCCCTTCCGACAATTGAGTGATAAGTCGTTGAGGGCATGGAAAATAGAAAGATGGGTAATTCACAGTGTCGTTGTTTTTGTTACACTCATGACAACAGCGGTGATCTATTCTTATTTGGGTAATGATACCAGTAAATACTGGCTTACAAAAAAGACCTTTCTCTTTGGGGTAAGTGCCCTTTTGACCACTATTTTCATTTTGGTCATGGTATTTAAGCGAAAGGAACTTCAAAAAGATGCGCAATATGGAGCTATAGGCTATTTTGTGATCATCATCGCCCTGGTAGGTTTTCATTATTTCAGCGGTGAAGGTTATGTTTTCCTATTTAAATCAGAAAGTCTTCGTAAAACCTACAGCTTTCTAATTGGCAGTATATTCTCTGGAGTAATCGGCACAGGGTTCTACCCTATTCTTGGAAACCGCCCTTGGTGTAGGTTTGGTTGTCCCATGGCGGCCATCCTAGGGTTCCAGCAACGCTTATTTTCCAAGTTTAGGATTACGACCAATGGCGGGCAGTGCATTTCATGCGGTAACTGTTCAACCTATTGTGAAATGGGCATCGATGTAAGGGCCTATGCGCAAAAAGGGGAGAATATTGTTCGTTCCAGCTGCGTAGGTTGTGGTATTTGCTCCGCCGTTTGTCCCCGTGGCGTTTTGAAACTGGAAAATGGTCCCTTGCAAGGACGTATTGATAGCAAACAAGTTTTACTGGGAAATGATGTGGACTTGATGAATCTCGTCAATCAAAAATAAAATGCTCCGTCCAATCCTATTCTTTCTATTTCTTTTTAGCTTTCCCAACAAGGGAATCTACCATAGGGATTATCATGAAAATGGTGCCATAAAGGCCCAAGGATGGAAAATTGAAGGTTCAAAAGAAGATTTTTGGAAATACTTTTATCCCAATGGCAATCTTATGGCACAAGGACACTATAAAATGAATCATAGAAATGGCTACTGGTTTTTTTATTCTTCGGATGGAAAACTTAAAATGGAAGGGCATATGAGCAGGGGGAAAAAAGTAAAATGGTGGCTTTTTTATGATGAAAATGGTAAAGTCAATCACAAGTGTCAGTTAAAAGATGGAATCAAAAACGGGTACTGTCTGAAATATGAAGATGAAGAATTAAAATCGGCTGAAAAATTCGAAAATGGAAAAAAGATAAAGGAATGGTATAGTTTTGGGAGTTTTAAACGGGAAAACAAACTTTCTGACCTCAAATAATGGCAAAAGATATTAGGGTGATCATTCCTGCCTTCAACGAAGAAGCATCCATTTCAAAAGTCATTGCCGAAATTCCAGATTCCGTCGCCGAGATCATCGTGGCCAACAACAATTCGACGGACAATACAGCCAAAAACGCCATAAAGGAAGGTGCTACAGTGGTAGACGAATCCAAATCTGGCTATGGCTACGCCTGTTTAGCGGCGATGGATTACATCGAAAAACAATCCAAACCACCAGATATTATCGTATTTCTTGATGGAGACTATTCTGATTATCCCGAAGAGCTGGATAAACTCGTCGCTCCAATTTTAAACGAGAATATGGATTTGGTCATTGGTGCAAGAAAAAAAGAGCTGAGGGAAGACGGCTCAATGACTTTTCCCCAGATTTTTGGCAACGCATTGGCTACTTTCTTAATGCGGCTATTTTTTGGGGCAAATTTTACGGATTTAGGTCCTTTTAGAGCCATAAAATATGAATCCCTCAAAGAATTGGGGATGCAGGACAAAACGTATGGATGGACCGTGGAGATGCAACTCAAAGCGATTCGTAAAAAACTGGCTTACAAAGAGGTACCGGTACGTTACAGACGTCGAATAGGTGTCTCAAAAGTTTCAGGAACCATAAAAGGTGCTATATTTGCAGGCGTAAAAATTTTGGGTTGGATTTTTAAATACAGTATCAAATGATAATAGGATTGACCATCGCTTACATCATCATTGCTATCTACAGTATTGCACTTATGTTGATATTCTTCTACAGCTTGGCACAGTTGAATCTTTTGATCAATTATTTGACCTATAAAAAGAGAAACGAGGAGGCACCCAAGTTCAACCTTCTTGACCCAAGGGAGATTCCCCATGTGACCATACAACTGCCCATCTATAATGAGGAATATGTTATGGAGCGGTTGTTGGACAACATTTCTAAAATCGAATACCCCAAAAGCAAGCTGGAAATCCAAGTACTTGATGACTCAACGGATGACACGGTACACGACACGGCGAAACGTGTCAAGGAATTACGCGAAACCGGGTTGGACATTCAACACATCACACGGGTAGACCGAACTGGATTCAAAGCGGGCGCATTAAAAGAAGGTCTCGCCGTTGCTAAAGGGGAATTCGTTGCCATTTTTGATGCGGATTTTATGCCGGAAAGTGATTGGCTGAAAAAGACCGTTACTTATTTCAAGGATCCCGAAATTGGAGTTGTTCAAACCCGTTGGGGCCATATCAACCGTGACTACTCTACCTTGACACGGATTCAGGCTTTTGCTCTGGATGCACATTTTACATTGGAGCAAGTAGGTAGAAACTCCAAAGGGCACTTTATTAACTTCAATGGTACCGCCGGTATTTGGAGGAAGCAATGTATTATTGATGCCGGCAACTGGGAAGGGGACACTTTGACCGAAGATTTGGATTTAAGTTATCGGGCCCAATTAAAGAATTGGAAATTCAAGTATTTGGAGGATGTTGAGACACCCGCTGAGCTACCCGTTGTCATGAGCGCTGCGCGTTCACAACAATTCCGTTGGAACAAAGGTGGTGCGGAGAATTTTAGAAAATCGGTTTGGAGCGTTATCTCGGCCAAGAATATTGATTTCAAAACCAAGTTCCATGGGGTGATGCACTTACTCAACAGTTCCATGTTCCTGTGTGTTTTCTTGGTTTCATTATTGAGCATTCCCATGTTATATATTAAAAATACCTACGGCCATTTGGCTTGGGTATTTGAAGTGACCAGCTTTTTTATTGTAAGTACCATTATCCTATTCTTCTGCTACTGGTTTACGTACAGGAGTATGCAAGGTGGTGGGTTCGATAAATTTGTGGACTACATCAAACTATTTTTCACCTTTTTCTCCGTAGCCCTGGGGTTGTCCTTGCATAATTCCATCGCCGTTTTGGAAGGGCATTTGGGTAAGCGTAGTGAATTTGTGCGTACCCCAAAGTTCAATATCAATAACCTAACGGATAGCTGGAAGGGCAATAAGTATTTGGCCAAAAAATTATCGCCAAATATGATTTTGGAATTTGCTTTAATGCTCTATTTCCTTTTTGGAATGTACAGTGCCGTTCCTTTGAATGACTATGGACTGTTCCCTTTCCACTTAATGTTGTTCTTGGGCTTTGGCTTTGTCTTCTTCAAGTCATTGATGGCAAAAGCATAATTCATGCTTTCTTATTGGAAACTTCATAAAATTCCAATCCTTCTGGCATTGGTAAGCATGCTTTTTTATGCTGTCTTGGCGTATGATTTACAACGTGAAGATTTCCTGAAATTGATTGCTCTTTTTGCGGCACTCTTCTTCTTTTTGATCAAACTTATTCAATTCGAAAAATGGAATTTCAAATTTTTGCTGGTTGTCGGAATTCTATTTCGATTGGTCTTTTTGGTTGCCACCCCCAACCTCTCCCAAGATTTTTACCGTTTCATTTGGGACGGGGAATTGATCAATCAGGGAATCAATCCGTATATATTTACTCCAAATGAATTGATTGAAAACCCCAAATTCCAAATTCCAAATTCCAGTGCTTTATATGATGGCATGGGAAGTTTAAGTGCACGTCATTTTAGCAACTACCCACCCGTTAACCAATTCATTTTTACCATAAGTGCTTTTTTAGGTTTTGGCAACGTTCTGGGTTCCATCATTTGGATGCGCCTACTAATTATAGCTGCAGACATTGGTGTTGTTTATTTGGGAAGAAAATTGCTACAAAACCTCAGTCAGAGCCCTCACTTAATTTTTTGGTATTTTTTAAATCCATTGGTCATCATTGAACTAACGGGCAACCTTCATTTTGAAGGGGTAATGCTCTTTTTCTTTGTATGGGCCATGTATCTAATTTCATCGGGTCACCCTAATAAAGCAGCACCTATTTATGCGGCTTCAATAATGGTGAAACTTGTTCCGGTATTGTTTCTGCCCCTATTTTTAAGACGCTTGGGGTTAAAAAAAAGTATACTCTTTTATGCGTGGGTAGGATTAAGTGGGTTGCTATTTTTATTCCCCTTTTACAATGCGCAATTTATTGAGAACTATTTCCAAACCATAGGCCTTTGGTTTTCCAACTTTGAGTTCAATGCAGGTATCTATAATCTCGTCAAGCAAGCGGCAGTCCATTATTTCGAAGCCAAACCGTGGATTCTTATAAAAGAATATGGTACCCTAGTCAAAATCTTGACCCTAACCCTTATTGTTGCATTGGCCCTTTTGCGAAAGCATAAAAAACCATCACAACTGATGAACACAATGCTCCTGGTCCTAACCACCTATTATTTGTTGTCCGCTACGGTACATCCATGGTATCTGACCTTCTTACTGGGACTAAGTATATTTACCAACTATCGCTTTACCATTCTATGGTCAGCCCTTGTTATTTTGAGTTATTACGCCTACTCCCAACCCGATTTTAAAGAAAATCTTTGGCTACTATCCCTTGAATATCTTTTGGTTTTTGGCTATTTGGGTTATGAAATCGTGAAAAATCACAACATTATGGCTACGATTCGTAAAAAGTTGTCATAAGATATTGAGGGTTTTGGATAATTTGTACATTTACTAAGTAATGAATGAACACGTCAACATATTTTCTTCTTTGAGTCTGGTGACTCCAGGACGTCCATTCACTACACGTCGCCGCCCGTAAGGGTGCATACCAGTTTATGGGATTAGGTGAGTCCATTCCCGCAAAAGCCTTAAAATTTCCTATTCATTTTTTTTATAAGACTTCTCCAACAATGGAAATTGTTGTTGCCAACGAATCGCATATCAAATTCGCTGAAACCATCAGCGAGACCATCACCGAATCGGCAAAGGTTCGAGGCACCGGTATTGCCAAGCGAACCCCAGATTATATCGTTAAGCGCTTGCAGAATGGTAATGCCATAATTGCCTTGGATGGAGAAAAATTTGCAGGGTTCTGCTATATCGAAGTATGGGGCAACAAAGGTTTCGTAGCCAATTCAGGATTGATTGTACATCCCAATTACCGGGGACAAGGTTTGGCGAAAAAGATAAAACAACGAATATTTGCGTTATCTCGGGAAAAATTTCCTGAAGCTAAAATATTTGGAATCACCACAGGTTTGCCCGTGATGAAGATGAATTACGAATTGGGTTACAAACCGGTTACTTTTTCCGAGTTGACGGATGACCCTGAATTTTGGAAAGGCTGCCAGACCTGCAAGAATTTTGATATCCTTACCCGTACGGAACGTAAAATGTGCCTGTGTACCGGTATGATGTATGATCCCAGTTCCAAGGAGAATAGAGAAAAGCAAAAATTGAATAGAAAAGCTTTTAAACGATTAAAAAGCATAAAAGAAAAGGTATTCCTTACCAAAAAAGCAAAATGAAAAAATTAGTTCTAGCATATAGCGGAGGATTGGACACATCGTACTGTGCCATGAACCTATCTAAAGAGCATGGTTTTGAAGTCCATGCGGTAAGCGTCAATACCGGTGGATTTTCCGATGATGAAATCAAAGAAATCGAGAAAAAGGCACTGGCTTTGGGAGCAACAAGCTACACCTCCATCGATGCCGTACAACGGTTTTATGACAAGGTGGTGAAATACCTCATTTTTGGTAATGTGTTGCGAAACAACACCTATCCACTATCCGTGAGTGCGGAGCGAATTGTCCAGGCCGTTGAAATTGTAACCCACGCGAAAAAGGTAGGTGCCCAATACATTGCCCACGGAAGCACGGGTGCGGGTAACGATCAGGTACGGTTTGATATGATTTTTCAAACATTGGCCCCTGAAATTGAAATCATCACTCCCATTCGGGATAATCAGTTGGCAAGGGAAGAAGAAATAATGTATTTACAGGAAAACGGTGTAGACTATTCTTGGGAAAAAGCAAAATATTCCATCAACCGTGGTCTCTGGGGTACTTCTGTAGGTGGCGATGAAACCCTTACCTCCAACTTACCGTTGCCGGATTCCGCCTTTCCAAATCAGCTACAACAAAAAGCGCCACAACAGGTAAAGCTCATCTTTGAAAAAGGGGAACTGGTTGCCATTAATGATAAGAAAAACAATCCGGTAGCCAATATTCAAAAATTGGAAGCTCTGGCATCCAGGTACGCCATTGGCCGAGATATCCATGTGGGGGATACCATTATCGGAATAAAGGGGCGGGTTGGATTTGAGGCGGCAGCACCGCTTATTATTATAAAGGCCCATCATTTGTTGGAAAAGCACACCTTAAGCAAATGGCAACAGTATCAAAAAGAGCAATTAGGGAATTTTTACGGGATGTTGCTGCACGAAGGCAATTATTTGGACGAAGTGATGCGAAATATTGAAGTTTTTCTGACGGATACCCAGAAGAATGTTTCTGGCGAGGTGTTTGTAAGCCTATATCCCTTTCAATTTCGGTTGGATGGGATTTTATCTCCCCATGATTTGATGAATGCTTCCTTTGGAAGCTATGGCGAAATGAACAAGGGTTGGACGGCAGATGATGCCAAGGGATTCATCAAAATTCTTTCCAATCCCGGTAAAATTGCAAACCACGTAAATCAACATCATGATTAAGGCAGGAATTATAGGAGGATCGGGATATACCGGTGGCGAATTGATTCGATTACTGCTGCACCATCCTGCTGTCGAAATTGATTTTGTATTTAGTACTACGAAAGCTGGAAAACCCATTTCATTAGCGCACCCCGACCTTTTAGGGCAAACCGATTTGAACTTTTCCGAAATGATAAATGCGGATGTGTCTGTCGTCTTTCTTTGCTTGGGACATGGGAATTCAACGCAGTTTCTGGAGAAAAATCAATTTTCGGAAGAGACTTTAATCATTGATTTGAGCAATGATTTTAGGTTAAGGAACAATTCCCATTTTAATGGTAAGGAATTTAGCTATGGGCTGCCGGAATTAAACAAAACTGTCATTGAAAATGCGTCGTTCGTCGCCAATCCAGGCTGTTTTGCCACGGCCATTCAACTGGCCCTGTTGCCCTTGGCCAAGGGGAATTTGCTCCAAAATGAGGTCCATATTAACGCCGTTACGGGTAGTACGGGTGCAGGGATACAACCCTCGGAAACCACCCACTTTAGTTGGCGAAACAACAATGCTGGTTGGTATAAACCGTTTACCCATCAGCATCTGGGAGAGATTGGGGAAAGTTTGAGTTCCTTTGGAAATACTATGGGAACCCTCCATTTTCTTCCCAATCGGGGAAACTTTACCCGGGGAATTTTAGCGACGGCCTACACCAACTTCAAAGGAAGCTTAGAGAAGGCAAAAGAGCTCTTTGGGACTTTTTATAAAAATGCCCTGTTTACCCATATTTCTGAAGAACCCATTCATTTGAAACAAGTAGTAAATACGAACAATTGCCATATTCACCTGCACAAGCATGAGGATGTACTTTTGGTGACCTCGGTTATTGATAACTTATTGAAAGGTGCTTCGGGACAAGCCGTGCAAAACATGAACCTCATGTTTGGATGGGAGGAAAGTTTGGGATTGAACTTAAAAGCAACAGCCTTTTAAATATGAATCAGAGAATTGCCCATATCGCTTTAGTAGTGAAGGATTACGATGAAGCCATTGACTTTTACACCAAAAAATTGAATTTTGACGTGATCGAAGATACCCAACTTGACGAAGAAAAGCGATGGGTAATCGTCTCTCCGCCAGGTGCTACCGAATGTTCACTCTTATTGGCGAGGGCTGCTAACGAAAAACAAGTGCAAAGAGTGGGCGACCAATCTGGAGGTCGGGTTTTTCTTTTCTTATTTACGGACGATTTCTGGAGGGATTATAACAGTATGCTTGAAAAAGGGATAAAATTTGTTAGGCAGCCAAAAAAGGAATCGTATGGAATCGTTGCAGTTTTCGCGGATCTTTACGGAAATCTTTGGGATTTGTTGGAGCCCAGCAATGAAAACAAAGGAATTTTAACGAACGAACAATGAAAATAGCCATCATAGGAGCAGGAAACTTAGGGTTGTCCATTGCCAAAGGAATTTTACACAGCAATGGAGCCACCACCATGTTCCTTACCAAAAGAAATACCACTGAAATCAAGGATTTTGAGAAATACGGAAACGTCAAAGTGACCTCTGACAATACAGGAGCTGTCAAGAATTCTGATATTCTAATTTTCGCCGTACAGCCAGGACATTTCGAGTCTATTTTACAGGATATCAGAGAACTATTGACAGAAAACCACGTAGTCATCAGTACCATCACTGGATTTAGTATTGCCCGTATGGAGTCCGTCATTGGCCGTGACAAATACATCATTCGAAGCATGCCCAATACGGCAATTTCCGTAGGCAAGAGCATGACGTGCATTTGTAGTAATACATTGGGTAAAAAACGTATTGATTTGGCCAAGGCCATTTTCAATCGCATGGGGCATTCCCTTGAAATTCCAGAAGAACAAATGCAGGCCGCCACCGTGATATGCGCTAGTGGCATTGCCTTTTGGATGCGTTTGATCCGTGCCACGACCCAAGGCGCAATTCAGCTCGGCTTTGATGCAAAGGAAGCGCAAGAACTGGCCATGCATACCTGTAATGGGGCCGCTAGTCTTCTGGTGGAATCGGGAAGTCATCCCGAACAGGAAATTGACAAGGTCACTACCCCAAAAGGGTGTACCATAGAAGGCCTAAACGAAATGGAACATCAGGGTTTGAGTTCCTCCTTGATCCAAGGGATCGTTACCTCCTACAAGAAAATCAGTGAAATACGGGACATATGAAGCTATTTGATGTTTATCCGCTTTATGATGTTACACCGGTTTCGGCCAAGGGCATCGAAGTCACAGATGGAGACGGCCAAACCTATTTGGATTTTTATGGCGGTCATGCCGTGATTTCCATCGGACATTCCCATCCGCATTATGTCCATCGAATGACGGAACAATTGCGAAAAATGGCCTTTTATAGCAATTCCATCAAGAATCCTTTGCAAGTGGAATTGGGTAAAAAATTAGGAGTCCTTTCAAATTGTGAAGACTACCAATTGTTCTTGTGCAGCTCCGGTGCCGAAGCCAACGAAAATGCGTTAAAAATGGCTTCTTTCCATACCGGAAAAGCCAAGGCAATTGCCTTTAAAAACAGTTTTCACGGTCGCACCTCCGCAGCAGTAGCCACGACAGATAATCCAAAAATTAATGCTCCCTTGAACAAGCAACAGTGGGTTGATTTTGTTCCTTTAAATGATTTTGAGGCTTTTGAGAAGACCATATCCAATGGTAATTACTGTACCGTAATTTTGGAAGCCATTCAAGGCGTAGGGGGTTTGGACCAACCAACCACGAAATTCTATGAATTCGTTGCGCAAAAATGTCAAGAACATAAAGTCGTATTGATTGCAGACGAAGTACAGTCCGGTTTTGGACGAAGCGGTAAGTTTTTTGCCTTTCAACATCATGGTATTCAACCGGACATTATCTCCATAGCCAAAGGGATGGGGAATGGTTTTCCCGTCGGCGGGGTGTTAATTCACAATCAATTTGAACCTTGGTACGGGCAATTGGGCACTACCTTTGGGGGGAATCATCTGGCATGTGTTGCAACCCTGTCCGTGTTGGAGGTTTTGGAAAAGGAGCATTTGATTGAAAATGCGGCCCTTTTGGAAGGCTATTTCAGGGAAAAGGCATCGAAAGTTTCAAAAATAAAAAGGGTAAAAGGGCGTGGTTTGATGTTGGGATTGGAATTCGATTTTGAGATCAGTGAACTACGTAAAAACCTTATTTACCGGCAGCATATGTTTACAGGAGGCTCGGCGAATAAAAAAGTACTGCGCTTTTTACCGGCACTGAACATTACCAAAAAACAAATCGATTTGTTTTTTGAGGGATTGAGCCACGAACTGAGTAAAATGTCGAGTCCCGCAGAGTCGAGACCTATGCCATAGAATGAACACAAAAGGCCTCTCAACGGGGTTCGAAGTGACACCTTTACAATGAAGAACTATTTATCCATAAACGACCTTGGCAACCTGCATCACGCAGTCGATGAAGCCATTGCCCTAAAAAAAGAGCCATACGCCTTTGAAGACTTGGGGAAACGAAAAACCATTTGCCTATTGTTCTTTAACAATAGTCTGCGAACTCGATTAAGTACGCAAAAAGCCGCAACAAATCTAGGTTTGAATGTAATGGTCATGAATTTTGGCTCTGAAGGGTGGCAGTTGGAATATGGGGATGGAACAATAATGGATGAAGGAAAGTCAGAACACATTCGAGAAGCAGCACAAGTGGTTTCCCAATATGCACATATCATTGCCATACGAGCATTTGCTGGTTTGATTGACAAGGAACAGGATGAAGCGGAAATTGTTTTGAACGGATTTAAAAAATTCGCTTCAGTTCCCATAGTGAATTTGGAAAGCTCCGTTGCCCATCCACTCCAGGCCCTTGCAGATGCCATTACATTGGAAGAGCACAAAACGGTGGAGAGACCAAAAGTAGTGCTGTCATGGGCACCACATCCCAAGCCACTCCCGCATGCCGTAGCCAATTCCTTTGTACATATGATGAAACTAAAGGAGGTGGAATTCATTATTACGCATCCGGCCGGGTACGACCTGAACCCAGAAATAACAAATGGTTGCGAAATTGTGTATGAGCAAGAAAAGGCACTTAAAAACGCGAATTTTGTCTATGTAAAAAGCTGGAGCAGTTACAAAGACTATGGTAGGGTTTTACATCAAAACCCAGCTTGGATGATGACCAAAGAAAAATTGGGTAATGCCAAATTCATGCATTGCCTACCTGTACGGAGAAATGTCGTGGTGGAGGACCCCGTTCTGAACAGTTCGCAAAGTTTGGTTATTGAACAGGCCAACAATAGGACATGGGCGGCACAATTGGTACTAAAGCGGCTATTGGAAACAATTTAAATGGAAAAGAGCAAATTAAAAGATAAAGTCTGTATCGTTACCGGGGCAACAAGTGGGATGGGTAGGGCGATTGCCACCTCCTTCTATGGACATGGTGCCAAAATTATCCTTTCGGGGCGTAACAAAGAAAGGGGCAATACCTTGGCAAAAGAGCTCTCTGGTTCCATTTTTATTCCTGGAGACGTAAGCAACGTTGATTATAACAAAAAGCTTGTTACAGAAGCTATTCATGCATTTGGTGGCTTAGACATACTCTCGCTGAATGCGGGAATCCTGGGATTGGGCAATGTAGTAG
>JBCDBE010000050.1:0-23423 GCA_039184365.1 Bacteroidota bacterium
CCACTTTTGGATCCTTAAAAGCTGCTTTGTCCATTTTTTTGCAGTAGGCACACCAGTCGGCATAGAAGTTTATAAAGACTTTTTTGGGTTTTATGTTAAGGGAGTCTTCCAACTGCTCAAAACCGATCCAGTTGACCGTATTTTCCTGCTGAGCCGCTACACTTTGGAACAACGACCAAAAAACTATTAAATAGGGCAACTTTTTAATGCTCATCAGCTAAAAAATTAAAGGCCGCATCCTATTGTGGCTTTTGAACTACATTTAAAACTATGGAACGCGACCTTAAACTAAACGTAATCAATGCAATTTTCCAAACTTGATTCCCACAAAAAACGTCTGTGGCAGGTTAGGGCCATATATGTAGTCGGAATCCCTTCCGGGGCCGATGTCGAAATCATCCTGATAACTGTTGAATAGATTGTTCACGCCACCGGTGACGGTGACCATAAAGGATTCACTGAAATCAAAATGGGTTTCCAGTTTAATGTTCATATCAAAGAAGGAACCCGAATCATTTAACTCCAAAAAGCCGGTATCACTTATCACTCGTGGCACCGTCATGTTTCCAGTGTAGGTTCCTGTAATATCCACATTGAATTTTTCACTTGGAATCCAAGTGGTATTTAGATATCCATAAAAGTTGGGCACCCTAACAAATTCATCAATAACAATATCAGTTTCTCCAGGGGTTCCATCGCTTTCAAACAAGATTTGGGGATCGTCAAATTGTGTACGCTGTATGGTTCCACCCAATTGAAAACGCCAGTCTGGATTTGGAGAAACCCCAAATTCAAAATTGGAGCCATATACGCTGGCATTCTCACCGTTACGCACCTCTTCCAAAATAGAACCATTCTCCAAAACGGCTCCTGTACTGACTAGGGTAAAGGGGTCCTCCAACGCAGTGTAGAAACCTTCCAAAAGAAAATCAAGTTGCAACAAATTGACCGTTTTTGAATAATTCAAAGATCCTGTAAAGGCGTTGGAGAATTCCGCATCCAAATCGTCGGATAAGATGACGAATTGTGGCTCGCCACCAACACTGGAAATATGCAGGTCCTCATTAAAAGCTTGCGGTGCCCTAAACCCACGGGCATAGCCTCCGCGAAGGCGCAATTCGGAAGTAAGGAGATAGGACAACGTGAGTCGCGGCGAGAGTGCGGTCTGGGTGATGTCGACATTACGTGCAATACCCCCAATGGTATAGTCGCCATCCACCGATGCATTGTCCAACCGTGTTCCTAATAAGGCTGTAAATTTTTCGACGGGCTTCCACTCATATTGTAAATATCCTCCCAAAGTGTTGACACTTTGGTCAATGAGTCTGTTGTAACCTGGAATTTGATCTTCCGTGTTGCTCAGATTATATTCGGCACCCACGGTAAGTACATCATTGTTTTTAAACACCTTTGTGAGCTGGAGTCCATTCACCCATGCCAAATCTTGGGTGGTTCCAAAAGCATTGTTGGCCAAGAGGCTGTCCTGTCGGGTGCGTGCCCCGCCTAGACCACCATAGTAACTATCCCTATCGGTATAGGAAGCAGAGGTGTATACTTGAAATTTTCTGGTATTGTCCCTACTGTCCACTTCATATTCTGCACCACCGATAAAGGTATCATGATCCAACTCTTCGGTGATATCGGTAAATTGGGGCGAAAGGTTCAAACGATCTCCTCCGCGGCGATATTCCCGAATCGCATTGAGGTTGACCGAAACACGGCTACGGTCATTTGGTCTGTAAAACGCCTTTCCGCCAACCGTGGTATTGCGGAGTTCCACGATTTCGGTAAAGCCATCGTCATTGGCATCATACTCCTCCCTGTTTCGATATGTTCCATATAGTGTAAACCCACTGTTCAGGTCGTCGGCTACAATGGAACTGTTGAAGGTAAGGTTCCTGTCCAGGGCATCACCATCGATCAAGGCGAGATTACTGCCAATTTCCCAGGTGTTCAACACAGGGTCTTTGGTAATCACGTTTACTGTACCAGCTATGGCGTTGGAACCATATAGGGCCGACCCTCCGCTGCGCACCACTTCAACACGTTCAATAATGTTTGTGGGTATCTGCTCCAAACCATAGACCCCTAAAAGCGAGGTAAACACGGGTCTGCTGTTCAACAGTATTTGCGTATAGGCACCATCCAGCCCATTGAGACGTACCTGGGTAAACCCGCAGTTTTGGCAGTTGGTCTCTACGCGGACTCCAGGGGCAAAGTTAAGGCCATCTGCAAGCGTAAGTGATTGGGTTGCGGTCAACAATCTTGGCTTTATGGAAGACACCACAACAGGGGCACTTTTGCGTTCTACCCGGTTTCGAGTTGCGCTGACCACCACTTCTTCCAATCCCAATACATCCTCCAATAGATAAAAGTCCACTTTTTGATTATGGTCCTTTTCCAAATTAAGTTCGGTACGTTGGGTTCGAAACCCCTTGGCCTGAACAATGAGCACAAGATTTCCTTTGGGTACTTGAAGCGAATAATCCCCGTTTTCATCCGTATTTGTTGCAATTCCAGCATTTTCAACTATGATGTTCGCAAAAGGAACTGGTTCCTCATTGCTGGTTACCCTACCCGATATTGTAATAGTCTGCGCAAATAAAGATTGTCCTAATATAAGACCAATGGAAAAAAGTAAATTTTTAATCATCGAAAATAAAATTTAGACAAATCTAAAAATATGTTTTTATAAATAAAAATAAAATGTATTTTTGTTTAAAATCTTTTTTTTGACCCGAGCTGAAGAAAACTATATCAAGACCATTTTCCATTTGGAAGGAGAGGATACCCATTTGATTTCTACCAATGCCATTGCGGAAGAAATGGATACCAAGCCCTCATCCGTTACGGATATGGCCAAAAAGTTGGCTGATAAGGAATTGATTCATTACGTAAAGTATCAAGGGATTTCTTTAACTGAAAAAGGTCGGCGTACAGCACTGGCCATCATTCGAAAACATCGGTTATGGGAAGTCTTTTTGGTGGATAAGCTCGATTTTAGTTGGGATGAGGTGCATGAGGTTGCCGAACAGTTGGAACACATTAAAAGTGAAAAACTCATTGACAAAATCGATGAACTCTTGGAGTTTCCAAAGTATGATCCCCACGGGGATCCCATCCCTACAAAGGATGGAAAATTTCAAGAGCGTGATAAAATATTATTGAGCGAGCTTCCAATTTCAGGAAAAGGGGTTTGTGTTGGGGTAAAAGATACGTCTCCCTCATTCTTGAAGTTTCTGGACAAGAACCGCATTGCTTTAGGGCATACCATCCATGTTTTGGACCGTGAAGCTTTTGACGAGTCCATGAAAATAGAAATTGATGACCGCCAATTTCATATTTCCAATCAGATTGCAACCAACCTATATATCAAACAACTAAATTGATGGAACAGATAATTGCTTATTTCGAAAGTATAGATCCCATTTTGGCAGCCCTTTATGCCACCCTTTTTACATGGGGATTGACAGCAGTTGGGGCCGGACTGGTCTTTTTATTTAAGAGTCCCAAAAGAGCCCTGATGGACGGGATGTTAGGCTTCACCGGTGGAGTTATGGTCGCAGCCAGCTTTTGGAGCCTGTTGGCCCCAGGGATTGAGATGAGTGAAGGTGAGGGATTTGTAAAAGTGATTCCAGCTGCCATTGGATTTTTATTGGGGGCGCTTTTCATTTTTGGCTTGGACAAGGTCATGCCCCACCTGCATATTAATTTTAAGATCGACGAGGCCGAGGGGGTGAAGACGCCTTGGCACCGTACTACATTATTGGTGTTGGCCATTACCCTGCATAACATTCCCGAAGGCTTGGCAGTAGGCGTTCTGTTTGGAGGCGTTGCCTCCGGTTTTGAAGGGGCCACGATTGGAGGGGCGGTGGCGTTGGCGCTCGGTATCGGCCTTCAAAATTTTCCAGAAGGATTTGCCGTGGCAGTGCCTATGCGGCGTCATGGTCTCAGCCGAAGAAAAAGTTGGATGTATGGGCAGTCTTCGGCCATCGTGGAACCCATTGCCGGGGTTCTGGGTGCATGGGCGGTATTGACTTTTGAGCCTATCCTACCCTATGCACTTGCCTTTGCTGCAGGGGCCATGATCTTTGTGGTGGTCGAAGAGGTGATACCTGAAACACAACAAGACAAATACACGGATATTGCCACAATGGGCTTTATCGGTGGATTTATCATTATGATGTGCTTGGACGTAGGGTTAGGTTAAGGGAGTTAATGGATTTTTCCCAAATCATTTTTGGGTTAAAAAAACGGGCATGGGCAAAAATGACAATTCCTTGAATTGTCATTCGTTCTTTGGGAATATCACAATTCAAAATCAAGTACCAAAGCCGAAGCTTCAAGCTCATGCATCTTTATGTCCTAATGGGCCTGATGCTGGCAATTAAACTTTAAAAGCGCTGTTCTTTTCAACCACAGCATTGATTAAATCTCAATACCGTAGGGCAGGCCATTTCCTTTAAATGCGCTAAACGGCTAATAGGAGAGTAGGTGACCTGGTCTTGCATTGGCGGTCATCTTTTTAAGTGGCGGAGCAAATCGGGTCAATTTTATCCCTTTTACCGCAACTTTGTATTCTTCCAAAGTTGGGGTACGGCCCAAAATTGCAGAAAGTACCACTACAGGTGTGGAAGCCAGTAAAGACTCCCCTTTCTTGCGGTCTGAATCCTTGACCACCCTCCCCTGGAACAGACGTGTTGACGTAGCCATCACCGTATCGCCTTTTTCCGCTTTTTCTTGGTTGCCCATACAGAGGTTGCAACCTGGTCTTTCCAAGTAAAGGATGTTATCATATTCCGTACGAGCCATATTTTTTGGAGCCGCGTCATCGAATTCAAAACCGGAATATTTCTGAAGCATTTCCCAGTCGCCTTCTTCTTTTAGTTCATCTATGATATTGTAGGTAGGGGCAGTCACTACAAGTGGGGCCTTGAACTCCACCTTGCCATATTCCTCCTCCAGATTTTTGAGCATTTTTGAAACGATTTTAATGTCCCCTTTATGTACCATACAAGATCCCACAAAACCAAGGTCCACATGTTTTTTGCCCTCGTAATAGGATAATTCCCTAATGGTGTCATGGGTGTACCTTTTTGACACGTCTTCATTATGCACATCGGGATCTGCAATCATGGGTTCATCAATGATGTTCAGATCAACTTCAAATTCCGCGTAATACTGGGCATTTTCGTCTGGGGTCAATGGTGGTTTCTCTCCAGATTCAATTTCTTGGATGCGTTTATTTGCTTTATCGATAAGGCCTTGAAGCACTTGTTTCTCGTTATCCATGCCCTTATCGATCATGATTTGTATCCTCCCTTTTGCTATTTGTAGGGATTCAATAAGTGTATCATCTTGAGAAATACAAATGGAGGCTTTGGCTTTCATTTCTGCGGTCCAATCGGTGAAAGTGAAGGCTTGGTCTGAAGGGAGGGTCCCTATATGAACCTCAATGATTCTTCCTTGAAAGACGTTTTCCCCTTTGAATTTCTTTAACATCTGGGATTGAGTGGCGTGTACTACATCCCTAAAATCCATGTGGTCCTTCATTTTCCCTTTAAAGGTAACTTTTACGGATTCCGGTATGGGCATGGACGCCTCACCCGTCGCCAGGGCAAGGGCTACAGTACCGGAATCGGCACCAAAAGCAACTCCTTTTGACATTCTGGTATGGGAATCGCCCCCAATAATAATCGCCCAATCATCGACAGTGATATCGTTAAGTACCTTATGAATGACATCCGTCATGGCATGATACTTTTTTTCCGGGTCCCGAGCGGTAATCAAACCAAAATCGTTCATGAACTTCATCAACCTTGGAATGTTCTGTTGTGATTTTAGGTCCCAAACAGAAGCAGTGTGACAACCGGATTGATACCCGCCATCCACAATTGGAGAAATTACCGTAGCCGCCATCATCTCCAATTCTTGGGAGGTCATAAGTCCAGTGGTATCCTGTGACCCCACAATATTTACTTCTACGCGAACATAAGATCCCGCATGCAAGGTTGCACCGGAAGTACCTACCGCATTTTTGTTGAATATTTTTTCAACGGCGGTAAGGCCCTGCCCTTCATGACTGACCTCCTTGGAAGGCGCAAATACAGGGGGTACTTCCATACCCAGGGTCTTGGCTGCAAATGCTTGTAATTTTTTTCCGAAAACAATGGCATATGAACCTCCGGCCTTCATAAATTCCATCTTCTGGGGTGTAAAGGCCGAGGAGACATCCATCAATTCTTGGTCGCCGTTATATAGTTTTTTGGTTTTGGTATTAATGGTCAGTACGGTGCCCGTGTCAACCGAATAGGCTTGCTCCAATATGGGTTCCCCTTCTTCATCAACGACTAGGTTACCGTTTTCATCATATTTTTTCACCCAATTTTTGAGGTCGATACCGATACCCCCGGTTACGCCGACCGTGGTGAGAAATATGGGTGAAATACCATTTGTTCCCGCCACAATTGGGGCAATATTGATAAACGGAACATACGGACTCGCAGGTTTCCCTATCCATAGGGCCACATTGTTGACTCCTGACATTCGTGAAGAACCTACACCCATGGTCCCCTTTTCAGCAATAAGCATAACCCGCTTATCAGGATGTTCTGCTTGGAGTTCGAGTAGGGCCTTTTGTTGCTCTTTATTGTGCTCAAACATGCATTGCCCATGCAGTTCACGATCGGATCGGGAGTGGGCATCACTACCTGGTGACAATAAATCGGTGGAGATGTCCCCAATACCCGCCACAAAGGTGACAATGTCAATTTCTTCTTCTACTTCCGGCAACTTGGTAAAGAATTCTGCTTGAGCATAACTTTCGATGATGTCCCTTGTAATTTCGTTGCCTCTGTTGAAGGCTTTCTCCAAGCGTTCCATATCTGCCTCGTAGAGAAAGACCTGCGTTTTCAAAACCTTTGCTGCTTCCGTGGCAATTTCCATATTATCCCCTAGTGCCAAATCCAACAACACTTTGATCGAAGGCCCTCCCTTCATATGGGACAGTTGCTCAAAGGCAAATTCAGGGGAAATTTCCTTGGTTGTGGCCTTACCGAGAATAATTTCTTTTAAAAATTGGGCTTTCGCTCCGGCTGCACTCGTGGTACCCGGTAGCACATTGTAAATGAAAAAATGTAGTGAATCTTCTCGATGCTCATGGTTAGGGTCTTTGATTTGGGCAATAATTTCATTCAACAAGGTGGCATCATCAATCGGTTTTGGATGCAGTCCCTGGCCCTTTCGTTCTTCAATTTCCTCAAGGTATTTGGTATATATACTCATAACAGTTTTCCTTTAACCCAAACGAATCCCAAAGATTCTTTAAGTACAATATAGCAACAAGAGCGTAGCCTATTCACTTTGGTTTGTAAAAATAAAAAATGCACCTTTTATTAGGTAGCAAGTTTAATATTTCTTAACTATTGTGGGATTGGCTTAAACTCTTGTTATTACTACAAACGTGAATCGTTGGGCTACAATTGTAAAGGAACATACCATTCCATTAAATTAACTGAATTTAAAAGCGAATAAGGTTGAATGTTAGGGAGTCCAATAGGCGTTTCATGGAATAATCTGAATGTCGTCAAAAATGTAGGCCGGAAGTATCATCAAACCGGGCAATTAGACCCCAGCCAAAGAAATAATTCGTAACCCCAACCAGGATTTCATTTTCTCCCTTTTGTAATGGCAGTACAATGGAGGTGTTCTCAATGGAACATCTTCCTTTAGGTTCTTTCATCCCAGGGGATCCATAGTAATTTCGATTTTGATGAAGGGGTTGTCCATTAATGAATACCCAAACCTCATCACTGAAGCCCATCTTTATCAATTTTTGCTGATCGTACTCTGATGTGATTTTAGTCTTTAACCAAACCAATCTTCTGGATTCATTTTCCGTAGCTCCAAACGCTTGGGTCAAATTCACCATTGCACGATGTTGTGCCTCGATGGGGGTCCATAACTGGGAATCATCAAAATAATTGGTATCAATGGCTACTCCTGGATTTGTTGCTACCTGTTTCATGACATCCTTACCTATGGGAAAATCAATGGGTTCGGAAACCTGCCAAGTTCTTAGGTAATTTGGGTCATTATAGGTAGGGTCGTAACCAACAACGTTGGGCAATTCCCCGATGGCGTCCGGTGTAATTTTCATGTTGGCATAAATAACGTTGCCATTTAAGGCAATTTTACCAGATTTCGTTAGGCCCTCCAGCACAGGTACGTGTAGTGCTGCCCGTTTCATGTCATTTACATAGACCTTCATTTGGTTTTTTGAGATGACCATTTTGATATGGTTCCATTCGTTTTCTTTGACCAGTGCAGCGGCTTGGTAATCATCGGTAAGGTCCCAAAGGTTGATTCCGTCCATTACTGCGGCATACTGCATTCTATTTCTTGAAATGGAATCAAGACTTCCAAAATAGCGTAGATAATACGTTTCTGAATGACCGCTTTCTTCGTCCAAATGAAAATTGATGCCAGGGAACCCCCTTCCTTTGATTTCAACGTCAAATTCTATGATTCCAATTGAAAAATCAAAATCCTTCAATAAGATTTGAAAAGGCTGGTCATTGGAGCTTTTGACCGCTTTGGTGGATTTGTAGGTGATAAATTCTACGTTATCGGTTTTTGGTGTCCAATATTCAGAAGTTAGGGGGAAAGACAATGGTTTTGTAGCTCTCTGGGCGTGTAAGCTAAAAGTGAGTAATAGGCCGAATGCAGTTAGCTGCAGTTTTTTTAATACGTTGTTCATTTTAATTGATTTTGAATTTTACGATTATTTTTGATTGTACCTAAATTAAGTACCTTGTTTACAGAAAAGTGAACATGCCTTGTTCAATTCTGTTTAATTCTGTTCAAGCAGCTTTGCGCACAAGACTATTTTTAGTTTATGGACAATAGAAAACATGTAATGATTCAACGATTGGTGCAGCAGATCGAGCACCAAATGGGCTGGGGAAGTGGTCAAAATTGGAGCAATAAGGATTTTGAGGCACTTAGCGAACAGATTTTTGAACGTACTAAAAAAAAATTGAGCGTAACCACCTTAAAACGGATTTGGGGCCGTGCTGAAATGGTGGCAAATCCTAGTTCCGCTACCTTGGATATTCTTTCAGAATTCATCGGAAGGAGAAGTTGGCGGGAGTATACCCAGAGCGCCAAGCCCGAAAAGTCTCCGTCCCATTCAAAAAGCACTAAAAAAAGATTGAGGCAGGCGGCCCTGGTCATACTTACAATTTCAGTGGCCCTTTTGATTCGTTCGTATACCACTTCATCCAACCAAAAATCAAAAGAAACACCTTCCTTGGATACGTCACTTTTTACTTTTGAAAGTAAGGTGGTGAGCTCAGGACTGCCCAATTCAGTTATTTTTTCATACGATGCTTCATCGGCTGATACTACTGCGGAAATACAAATACAACAAGATTGGGATGATCGAAAGCGTATTCGGGTAAGCAAAGAAGACAGTATTGCCACATGCATTTATTACAGGCCGGGATTCTTTAAATCAAAGTTGGTAGTCAATGAATCCGTTGTTCGGGAGGATGATGTCTTTATCACCTCAAATGGGTGGTTGGGAACCATAAATAAGGATTCCGTACCCATTTATCTGGGCAAGGATGAAATCGTAAAGGATAACGAAATAGGAATTGATGTCACAACCCTTTCTGCCTACGGCATCGACCCAAAAACCACGGGTACGACCACAAGCCTCTACTTTATTGATGATTTTACGGATATGTATACCCATGAATTTAACCTAGCCCTTGAGATACGGAATGCAATGGGCAACGCATTGGGTGGATGCCAAGAAATTGAAGTATATATGCTGTATGATGGGGGCGCCATTGGAATTCCCTTGGCAAAAAAAGGATGCATTTCAAACCTCAACCTAATGGCCTTTGATCGGTATATCAATGGAAAGAAGAATGACCTATCTTCTTTTGGGGTAGCATTTGAAACGTTTGAGAAATTGTCCTTTGGCGCTGATCATAGCGCATTAAAAATTTGGGTAAATGATAATTTGGCCTACGAACTACCGGTAGTCAATCCAGTCCGGGCCATTAAAGGGATTTCCGTGCACTTTTCAGGGACGGGTGCCATTAGAAACGTCATCCTTAAGAACACAAAAGGGGTAAGCTATAATTTTAATTGAATCAACACAGGAACAGCTATTTGCTTACTGCCTTCAATACGCGATTTAAACTCCTAACCGTAATGCCTAAATAGTTGGCAATATCGTTTTTAGAAATCTTTCGAAGAAGTTGGGGAAATTCATGTGTTAAACGCTTTAGACTTTCTTCCAAACTATGGGTTTGATTGTAGGAATGTCGCAGTGCTGCATAACGAATATTGGTGGCTAAAAGTCGCAATATTAACGTATTGAATGCCGCATCGTTCTTGAGCAATTGATGAAATACCACTTGTGGAATTTGATAGTACGTGGTTGGCAACAGGGTTTCTATGGTACAAAAACTTATGTCCCCCGTTATCAATTCAATTTCACCAAAAACTTCGCCTGCCCCAAAGAATTCCTGAATAAAATCATTGCCAGTATCCAAAGTAAGAAAACATTTTGCCAATCCTTCTTTAATTACATAAAGGGAATGTACATAGGTTTGTTGATGTAGTATTTTTTCACCAACCCCAGCCGTATGCTCTTTAATGGATTCATGGTATCCTGAATGCTTAAGTTTTATCAGGTAATTCACTAATTCTCGGTTTACACGAATCATTTTGTTCAGTCGGACAAATGTCCTTTCAATTTTTAAGAAACCGTTTTTTCTTTGGTTTTCAATTAGTAGTTGACAAGATACCATAAGTTCAAATGAAAAAAGGCCATCCTATTTATAATCTCCGATTTGGACTTTTGTGCTTGAGTTCGTTACTGTTTTCAAGCAGCTATAATTTGCTGATTCCCGAATTGCCCGGATATTTATCCAATCTTGGGGGGTCCCAATATATTGGTTTGATTATTTCACTGTTTACTTTAACGGCAGGTCTTTCCCGACCCTTTAGCGGCCTGTTGACGGACAGGGTTGGGCGTAGGCCGGTAATGGTATTTGGAGCAATGGTCTGTCTAATCTGTGGTTTTATGTATCCAATTTTAGGTACGGTAGCGGGCTTTCTTTTTTTGCGATTGTTGCATGGTTTTTCCACCGGATTTACCCCAACAGCCATAGCTGCTTATGTCTCGGATATTGTACCTGCCAATCGGTGGGGAGCGGCTTTTGGCATTCAGGGCGTTTTTTTTACGAGTGGTTTGGCCCTGGGACCTGCATTGGGAAGCACCATTAAACTTTATTATTCCTATGACATCCTGTTTTACAGTTCTTCAGCCATGGCCTTTTTGTCCATGCTATTGATATTCAAACTTCGTGAAACACTGCTTGAAAGAAATCGCTTTAAATGGGGAATGCTCAAAATTTCAAAAAATGATATGATTTCTACAGCCGTATTTCTTCCTGCATTGATGACCTTCTTGGCGTATTTTTCTTTTGGAATGGTCCTCACCTTGATTCCGGATTGGAGCGACTTTCTGGGTTTTCGGAATAGGGGAAGTTTTTTTGTGGCATTTACCATAGCATCTTTGGCCATTCGTTTTCTGGCGGGTTCGGCATCGGATAGGATGGGACGAAAATTCATTGTTACTATTGGATTGCTCATTTTGATAAGTGCGCTCTTGGTCATGATGTTTTCGCAAACAAAAACCGGGTTGTTAACGGCAGCCATCATTTATGGACTGGCCATGGGCATTTTATCCCCGGCATTAAATGCCTGGACAATTGACCTAAGTCCGAGCAATGAGAGGGGAAAAGGTATTTCGACTATGTTTATTGCATTGGAGGCCGGAATTGGATTGGGGGCATTGTTATCGGGATGGTATTACCGAGAGTCATATCAAAATATACCTCATACCATGTTGGGCTGTGCTTTTTTAGCGATGGTGGGATTGGCATTTTTACGCTATTGGAAAAAAAGAAGTTGACCAGGGTTGCCTTATATTTGGCACATGCGAAGCGTTGTGTTTTTTCTGGTTTTGGCAGTTTCCTTGAATGCCTATGCCCAATCCATTGAGGAACTTCAAAGTGAAATTGATACGCAGGTATGGAAACCCTTTAAGAAAGCCTTTGAGCACTTGGATGCAAAGGCATTGAATTCCATTTACGCGGATCAGGTCTTGCGCGTAACCCCCGCCGGTATTGATACCGAAAATGCTTTTAGGAAAAAGAACATCGAACGATTTGAGGAAAGGCGTAACGAGGGAATTGCAATTGCCTTGGATTTTTGGTTTGATAGTCGACACACAAATGCCAACACTTCCTATGAGGTGGGTTTTTACCGCATTGGCTTTAGCTCGGTAGGGGGTAAAGACGATTTTGTTTACGGCCAATTTCATATTGTGCTGCAAAAATTAAATGGGGTTTGGAAAATTACACAAGATTGGGATACCACTACCCTTCATGGAAAAGCTATTTCAGCAGAAGACTTTAAAAGCAAACCCATCCAGCGGTTCTGATGAATGTAAAATAACTAAAGGCGCTCGATTTGAATTTCCTTCCCATTGAAACTATATATCAAATTTTCTACCTGATCGATTACAAAGGAAGCTTTGGAAGCGATCTGTTTTAAAAGGTCTTCTTTTCCTGTAGGGATGTGCAATCGAATGATTGATGCCGTTTCATCTTCTTGTGGAGCGACTATTATTGTGGTGTCTTCCCCCTCCTTTCCTTTTTTGATTCTTTTAAACACTGCTTCCAAACCGGAACTAAGGCCTAGTTCTTCTAAGTTTGAAATAATTTTTTTTGGGTCTTGATAAATTTTATAAGATCCGTATACCGTTGAACCAAAATTGGTCAAAAGACCAAGGTTTCCTTTGGCGATGGTACTGCTTATGTTTTCGGCGACTTGGTTATGGATAAAACCGGTTGCCGCACGGTACGTGCCAAATCCTCGTTTTACGTAGTAAAATGTTTCCCCCAAGAGGGATGAACTTTTGTTGGAGAGGAATTTTTTTTCATATACCAAAGCTCCCGAACGCTCAAAAAGAAAAAAGGCATTGTCATTTTCCATGAAATATCCATATTCAAAGATTTTCATTTTGGGGAGTGATCTTCCAAAATCGAACGCATACTGACTTTTAGGGGTGTCTTTGGATGTAGTATTGATCAAGTAGAGTTTATTTTGGCTATACACTGGGTATTGTTTGGCAATACTATCGAACCAAATACGGTAGGTGGGTATACTCAACTTTAGATTTCTAGAAATGAAATCGGCATCGTTCAGGATGACATCGTCCCATAGTTTTTGACCGTTTGATATGGTAATTTTATTGGCCCTGGACGGCGTAACGTATATGGCTGATTTATCGGACTCGAATAGGTGGACCGGAGCCTCATCATTTGAAAGCGATATTTTTAGTGGTTTTGCCCAAACCTTTTTCCCATCATCTCCAATCAATGATAAGAACTTTTCCTGCACCACAAGAAAGCCCCTAGGAACAGGGACTATTTTCTTGATAAGGGGTAAGGACGTCATTTGGGGCCACTGTTTTTTTCCTTCTGTGTCAATGATGTTGAATCCCGTTGAGGTAATGGTAATCATTTTTTGGGAATCAAATGCTATTTCCTTGATCGTCCCTTGTATTCGAGTGGGCTCGCTCCATAGGTGCGTCATGTCTTTCGCAGCATAGGCCGTGATATCCGTAGCCCGCTTAAGTTTTTCGATCTCACCTGCTTTGGAAAAAACATAGACCATATTTTTTGTACGATTCATGGAAATGGATTCGACCTCATTCTTTTGAAACATAATTTCACCAGTGCGTCCATTGATTTTCAGTAGGCAGTTGTTTTTTAACCAAAATACATTTTGGTCTTTGTCAAGGAGCACTTTTTCCTTGTTGAAGAGGGTTCCCTTAAGATCTTTGAAAAAATTGGAATCCGTAAGGTTCGTCTTCCATACCATTCTGTGATCTTGATATCCGTATAGGGCAATGGCCATTTCTTTTTCCAGGATACCATCAACCAATATGGCCTTATGGTCCGGGATGAACAATGTTTGGTTTACTGATTTAAATCCTATTTCTTCAGAATCAAACAATACCTTCCCATCGACCACATTTAGTATTGTCCGTGAAGTTCCCTTGGCATTCACCGTGTTGGACAATAGTTTTGAATTGATCATGGGTTTGTCTTCAAAAACGACCAAAGGGGAATACGGAATCTCTTTATAAGAACTAAAATTAACTTTTCCTAGGTCATCATTCTGCCATTGTACGGTTTTAGACTGCGGACTTATTCCATGTAGTGTCTTTCCCGTTCGTACCAAGAGCATACCCGTATAGGTATTGATAATATTATCCTTTACCGGGTTTTTTAATGTGATTTTTTCTTGCCCAATAGCAATCGAAAAAGACAAACAAAACAATACAAAAAAGAAGGGATGTTTCATAGCAAGCTATTGGTATTTCCAGAAAAATTAAAAGTCCACAGAAAAGGTACTATATTTTCTGTGGACAATTCAACTTTAGATGCGTTAGAAATTAACTTCCAATTGCTGTATTTTCTGCCACCTCCCGCCAAGCTTCTAAATCAGCCAGTAGCTGTTCACCATGACTTTTTATGGCATCAACTGAATCCTTGCCCAGTTGCAAGCGAAGGGGCGTATTTTTGGCCATTAGTGCTTTTTCTATGGCATCCGCTGCTTTTTTAGGATCACCTTCCTGGGTATTGTGCATGCCTTTTGCAAAATCCCGTGTTCCCCCAACAATGTCGTCATAAGCCTCAATTTTTGGCATGTGCTTGAGTGCATTACCGGCAAATTCGGTTCTAAAGGCCCCTGGTTCCACGATCATGGTCTTGATCCCAAAAGGGGCAATTTCTTGGGCAAGTGCTTCAGAGGCCCCTTCAAGGGCAAATTTTGATGCCGAATAGGCACCAAACCCACCAAAAGACATGTTGCCCCCCATACTACTTACGTTTACTACTGCTCCGTTTTTTGCCTGGCGCATGTAAGGGAGTGCTTCTTGGGTGACTGCCATGGCTCCAAAGAAATTGGTTTCCATTTGTTTTCTAAGCTCTTCTTCGGGGGTCTCCTCCAGGGCACCTACAATACCATATCCTGCGTTGTTGATCAAAACGTCAATTTTCCCCCATTTATCGATAGCAGCTTTGATGCCTTTTTTTACCTGGCTTCTTTCGGTAACATCCATTTGAATACTCACTACCTGCTCTGGTGCTGTTGATTTAAGTTCTTCCAATTTTTCTTTTCTTCTAGCGGTTGCCACTACCTTATACCCCTTGGCGATAGCATGTTCCGTCAATGATTTCCCAAATCCCGAAGATGCTCCTGTGATAAACCAGACGGTATTGCTGTCAAACTTTTTCATAATGTTTTGTTTTTTGTTTGGCACAAAGGTAAATTGGCCATTGACCTATCGCATTACGCATTTCAACGTAAGGAGTACAAAATTCAAATAAGATTGGGTTTATTGGCTATTTCGGTATTGGTTTGGGGTAATCCCTAGCTGTTTTTTGAAAAAAATAGTGAAGTGGTTGGGATAGTTGTAATGTAGTTCGAAAGCAATTTCCTTTATGGAAAGCCCGGTATTTCGAAGTCTTGATTTTGCCAGGGATAGGACATGCTTTTGTATGATTTCGGAAGCCGTATGGTCCGTAATTCGTTTTATTAATGCATTGAGGTGGTTGGGGTGCATGTTCAGTCGTAGAGCATAGAACTGTACTTGATGTGGGCTTTCAGATTCGTACAGGCCATTATTTCGAAAGCTTTCCTCAATCAAGGTTTTAAAGCGCCCCACCGTTTTAATGTCATTGGTGCGTTCTTCTTTTCCAAGCTTTAAACCCTTTGCCTGCTTTTCAAACAAACGTGCAACTTTTAACAATAGAATATGGACATATGATAAAATAATATCCTTGGTTCTCCTATCATCAACATGGAATTCAGCAAAAATATCAGCAAATAGTTTTTCTAAGGTCCGTGCTTCCCTGTCATCAATGGTCAAAGGCAAGGTTTGGTCCAGAAGCAAATATGGAAAGCGTTCTGCAAGTCGGTATTCATGAAAGGGTCTTCGGTAAAAATCTTCTGAAAACATGATGTAAAAACCGTTCCAATCCGGCGCAATATCCCAATGTAATATTTGATAGGGTGAATTGAAAAAAACGGTGGCCTTTAGGTTTTCGGTGGAATAATTTCCGGTTTTGGCATAACCAGAACCGTCCAGTTTAAGGGCGATGGCATAAAATTCATGTTTAAAAGGAGGCATTTGGGCATGAACCGTTTTCATATTCTCCTGGAAGGTTCTCATATCAAAGTCGTGCCATTTTGGAGGTTGAATGTTGATGGCTTTACAGTATTCTTTTAATGTGGAATAATGGTTCATACCAATAGCCCTGATAGGAGTTGACCATAATCATACTGCAAGTCCTCATGGAGTAGGGAAATCTTCTTTTCTATGGCAATAAGTTGCCGCTCATAAAGGTTGGAAAGCACTCTGTTTCTGTGGATGGAGGGCCTAAACCCATTTAATTTTTCACAGAAATAAAGGAGTAGCTCAACTTCGGTCTCTTTTTTGCCGGAATACCGAATGTACTTGCGGAGTCCCCTTAAAATTTTTCGGACACTTTTTTTGATGTAGTAATAGCTGGTGGTATTGATAGCTTCGAATTGCTCGTCCAGTAACGATTTAACGGTTTCTATGTAGCCCCCCTCATTATCGGCCTCAAAAAGGAGGTAGGTCAGCAACTCCTTGTTTTCCAATTTAAAACGTGCCAACCGAAGGCATAAGGTCAATAATTCATCGGGGTTGCGATGCTGCAATTCCTTTTTAAGTTGTGAAACGGTAGCGGCTTTCATTACAATCGAAGATACGAAGCCCTGGCCAAACAACTTAACGAACCAATTCCCGTACGGCATCCCGCGCGGAACGCGCTGCCGTATGCACGGAACTCCAATCATCGAATTTCGTGTAGGAGCAACCCGCAAAGTAGAGTTTGCCTTCAACGGATTCGGACATTGCCCTTGAAATGGAACTTGACGCATCGTCTTCCAAATAGGCTGCTCTAGCAAAGGGTTGTTCGTTCCAGTTTTGAACCAAAAAACCTTGAAACGTTTCTGAAGCCTTTCCATCAAAAATTTCATCCAACTCGTTCAGGAGGTAATCCCTAAGGGCATCGCCACTGTAATTTTGATATACTTCCGCCTGTTTCCCTACGGAAAAAAGACCGAGTATATTATCCGTGGAGTTTTGACCATAGGCGGCATCATAATATAGGCGTTGTCCTTCATTGGTTTGGCTGTCATCAAAATAGAGAAAGGTAGGGTAGAAGGCCTCGGAAAATTTAAAAAACACTTTTATTCCACTCCATATGTTCGCGCGATGTAAAGCATCCTGTTTGTTGCCGGGCAATTCCGGGGTAAAGCTGACCTGCCCCAATTGCAATAGTTTTAAGGGAATGGTAAGAACCAGCTTATCCGCTGTATACTCGCTTCCTTTCCTATCGGTCGCGATGACCTTATCTCCTGAATAATCAATGGAGGTAATTTGGGTATTGAACCGCATCTGGTTTCGGATGCTGGGAACGATGTACTCTTCAAAAAAGTTAAACCATGAAGAATCAATAAACTTTTGATTGATGAGGTTGTTGGGATTATTGCCAAGCTCACCCATCATCAGCTCTCCATTTTGGAATAACCCCACGGTATCTGTAGGAGAGTAGCGCTTTGTTATTTTAGAAAATTGAACTGATTCATCATTTATTAAATCGGTAAAAACCGATTCAGAAACATGTAACCATTCGGCGCCTAAAGATATTGGGAAATTGGTAAAGGAAGTGTTTGTACGAAAACGTCCACCATGGGAAGTGTTAGCCTCCAAGATTTGATAGTCAATACCTAGTTGCTGCAAATGATAACCCGTTGCCATTCCAGCAGCGCCTGCCCCAATTATTAGAACAGAACCATCAAAATCTCCCAGGACTATAGGAGCGTCCGAACTGTTTTCGCAAGACTTTAAGACGGTTTGAAAAGGTAAGGATATTCCAAACAATCCGCACATTTTAATGAATTCAGTTCGTGTAATCATAAAACCCTAGAATTTATGAAGCGCAAGATTTAGAGGTAATTTACAAAAGCTATTTCTTTTACTGCCCTTAAGTTTGGAGATGATTAAATCAAAAAACTTCAATAGTGCTCGAATGGGAAATTACTTAATTTGAATACGACTATTCACAATCGAATAAGGTTCTTTTTTTAGTTCTTCCCATTGGGCAATTAATTGGCCGAAAAAAGATGACAATAATTCGTCTGAAGAGATCTTTTTTGAATGGTTGACCACGAGAAAAGCAATTAAGTTGTAGCAAGCTGTATACTCCCCGCATGCTATTAGTTTTTTCATGGTTTTATCTTTTTCATCTTGGTTGTTGAACCAAAGAGTTGTACCGAATTTAGCACTGTCTTTTGAAATGGACTTCATATTTTCTGGAATATCCCCGGTGTGTTTTCTTATCTCTTCCCATTTTATACCATTTTCGGGTTTACCGTCTTTACATCTTAACTCATAAATTGAATTGGTGGACACAAACTTTCTA
Source organism: Bacteroidota bacterium (assembly GCA_039184365.1). Taxonomy (GTDB): domain Bacteria; phylum Bacteroidota; class Bacteroidia; order Flavobacteriales; family Flavobacteriaceae; genus Croceivirga. The sequence continues at coordinate 18,612 of JBCDBE010000050.1, forward strand.
TATTTTTCGTAGGTGGCATTGTAATTTCTTCGTCGAGCACTTTTTAGAAAAACGTCATTGGCCATTTTTATCAATGAGTTGATACGATCTAAAATAAAAAAGCCCAATTTTCTTGGCGGAATAACCAATTTTCGAAGGATATTGGTTGCATCTGATGCTTTCTTGGCGGCAATGTACAACAGGACTTGGATGCCCAACATCAAAAATGTAATAACCAAGGATATACTGTAAGGTAGTAACCAGTTATTCCATAAAAAGAATATTGTAAGGGATACAAGAAGAAGTAAGGCAGGAATACTTGACAAAAACGTTAGGACTTTAATAAAGAAGTTTTTCTGGGCGAATTTGAAAGGAGATGTAATATCTGGTGACGCTACATCATTAAAAAGATAAAAATTATACAAGCTGTCGGGATTATCGGAGGTAAATAAACTGGAAATACCCTGGTTATCAATAATACCGCCATCCATCAATCCAATTTCTTCTAAATTGTCACCTTGTACCTTTGGGAAAAAGTCATTGGGGAAACTAATCGGCTCAAACCCGCCGGGAAATGCTGATGATGCGGCCAAAGCATCTCCAAGCTTCACTTTATCAATATATTCATTGAGGTTTACCTTGCCGTTGCCAAAACGCCGTTGTGGTTTGTCAATGTTCTGAAATCGGAATTCCAAACCATGGGTAAAGTCCACTGCATTAAAGATTACCCGTTCCAGATGTGTCCCCTTGGCCTTTATAAGTTTGTCAATATCACCAATAGTGAAATGATTGGTGAAATCATTGTACTCAATAGCAAAAGCATTAATAGGGTTGTCTTTTTTGTGCTTGTTGATTTTTTTGTTCCAGACACCAAAACTGTTCAAATGGGAAATTGCTCTATAAGCCAACTTATCATCCTTTAACCAGCTATAATACTCGCTAAAAAATTCATCAAAAGACTTTTTTGATATTTGGGATTCTGTGTATTTCACAGCGGTAATTGTACCGCCAGAAACGGAGGAGATGACTTTTACATTTTGAAGTAAACCTATGCGTTCAAGAAAGGAAAGCGCACCTAAGGAAAAACCTGCTGCCCGATACCCTCCTCCACTAAAGGTCAAGGCAATGGAACCAAAAATCTCGTTCATTGAAATAATTTTAAAATTCAGGGGGAGGATTAGATTATGGCATGTTGCCACCCTTCTAAATTACAGGATATATTTCAAAAAATGGAGCTAATTATCTTACAGCTTATAATTTATTTTCCTCTTTCTGAGAGGACTGTATGCTTTGAAGAAAATCATTGGAAGCTTCTTTATTGACCCTAGTGGATTCTAAAGGTCTTAAAACCGATTCCGTAGGAATTCCGGATTTTATGGCCGCCATGACCCCAACAGCTTCCAAATAGTTGTCTACAATATGTAATTGATTCGATCTCCAAGGTAACGCCGTCAAATCATTTTTCATGATGTTGGTATTGTCCCTAACGGCAATGACTGGAATGCCTTGTTCTAAAGCGGCTAAAGTGGGTAGTCCAATACATTTATCAGGGATGACCAAACAAGACACATCTTCGGCTGTAATTGCCTTTGGACTTTTCATGCTTTCTTGGTCGGTGATGATTTTTGGACTACGCTTTAACCCCTTTAAAATGCATTGAAGAAAGGTGAGCGATACCGCCTCAGCCGCCATTCTTGAATCTACAATCCCTGGATCCATATTTGCGATATTCTCAGTCTCAAACATGGGAGAATGGGCAGAAGGCAAATTGTATAAATGGGAAACAGCATGGGTCAACATGGCTTCAACACCGCCCCACGGGTTCAGCATTTCCCCTTCCTTTTCAAAATATTCCGTGTGCCAATCAAACGGTACATGAATGACCGAGGATAGGGCGATGGCATCATACTCCTCTTTTTTCTTGTCCAATAGTTGGAAAAGGTTTTCCATACCAACAATATTGCCCACAGCCATACCTGAAGATGAAAATTCTGCACTCATTTCTATGGGAGGACTGAGTCGAACTACTTCTGGGCAATCCAAACCATAGGTGGCCCTTGCGCCATTTACGGCATTTATGGCAGCATTTACAAAAACCTCTTTTTCATGGTCGTCTATGACCAATAGCACTCTGTTGTTACGTACTTTTTGAAGGCCCACAGTACCCATCAACAGCCTGGCCAAAACACTACCCTCGACATACAACGTATTATCGGTCATTTCATTGATGTCTGACGCATTGACCACATTGGGGTGGGTGATAAGGGTATCACATACAGAGGCCATCAATCTTGAAACGGGACCAGCATCACCAGCATGCCCACCAATTTCAGAACCAATACCAGTTGGCACGAGCAGCACAGCATTAAACGTATCGGTATTTTCTAATTGGCGTTTTTGGAAGTCAAAAATGGAGGCCAAATCATCAATATCGCCGCTGGTTTCCTCGAACAGCGTCCCTACTTCGCAATGGTAATGATGGTCGTCTGTTTCTGTTATGGCAAAACGAACGGGGAAACCATCCACATGGTTTTTATCCTCAACATATGTTGCCAAATAACTCAATAGGTCTTTTTGCCCATTGCTAATGGGTATCTTTAGCTCTTGCTCCCTCATTTAAATTCTGTCGATTAGATGTGAATTTACCACTTTCCCTTTAAAAAATTCTGCAGTGAATTTGGATGCTATTTCTGGGTCAAATTCCTTACAGGAAAAGATATTGATATATACAGCTCCCAAAAGATCTAGGGTGTGAATCACAATATTGCTGGTCATGATAAACTGAACAGCCGTAGTCCCTTTTAAATGCGGTTCGGTCTGGCATTCTTCGGGAGGTAGCCCATGGTCATCCCACCAGCTAAGTTTGCACCGCTCCATATCGATTAAATCACAGAGTTTTTTAAAATACTTCTTGATGTCTTTGCGATTAAAGGTATCTGAATCACAGTGATGTAAGTCTAATATTAGTTCTTTTCCGTACTTCTCCATTCTCTAAGTTAAGCAGGTATGTCCTGATACAATATTTAAATGCACTTCTCCAAAATTAGTGCCAAAATGATTGTTAAGTCGTGGTAGTTCTGAATAATTAAACTCATCCACCCTCCTGGACAAATAGGACCTTGCAAATCCAGTATGGTTTTTTTTTGAGCAAGTTAGTAATTCCAAGTTAGTGATAATGCTTTGATATTCTCCGTTGTCGTTTGAAGCGATAGCGCCTGCCATGTCAGCAAAAGAACCATCAATAACAGCCTTCAATTTTTTAAAAGCTTTGTAAAGTTCTGTTCTTCCTTTAAATAGCTTATTTACTGTTCTTTGTCCAATTTGACTACCATTAATTGATATGTGGCTTATTAGAGGCCCATCTACAAAAAAAGATATATGTTCTTCAGGGTCAATATTGTCAGCACTTGGTTCAACTAAGAAGTGTTCATTGGTATTAGGAACAATTAGTGGTGTTTTCCCCTTTTTTCTATTGCAAGTCGCACACGAATACAGTAAGTTATTCCATCCATTTGCTAAATTCCAATCAACTTCACCATCCGCATTAACAAATTCAGTTTGTGGTTTTATGTGTTCCACCCATCTTTCAGTGGAACCTAAATCCGTTAATCTCCTTTCGCAATAACAACATTTTGAATGCTGCATTTCCAAAAGGGCCTGAAGTACTAAATTATTGGAATAATCATTTTTCTGGAGATTTCGACGGCTAGGGTCAAGATAATCAGGTGTTTCTGTTCTTAATATACTTATCATTCTAGTCCAATAATCCTTTAAGGTAATCTGCTTTTTTTTCAAGTTCTTCGTAATACTCTCGCTCAATAACTCTTTCTATTAAAGTTCCACCTTCAGGAAACATAATGTTTTTTAATTCAGCCTTTATTACCTCTAGTTTTTCTTTTTGTTTTTTATTGGGATTGTCAATAGCAACAAGCTTAGACATTTCAGCTAAAACGCTTTGTAATATTTGGTTTGAATTTGAAATATATCCAAAAGCTTCTGAGCCCAAAAGTTGGTTGTAATCTAAATCAACAATTGGTTCGTTAACCACCGAAGATGTTACGGATTTATCTTGCCAATTCAATACATGAACTTTTAACTCGGGACTTTTTAGGGGATCTTTACTAGAGTTAAGTACAACAAGAGGAGAATGAGTGGTTGATATAAATTGAATATTTGGAAAAGCATCTTGTAAAAGAGGCATTATTTTAACTTTCCAAACAGGATGTAAATGCTGTTCTATCTCATCAATGAGCACAATACCCTTTATCTCCAAATTACCGGCTAGTTTTTTCCCTTGCTGTTTTAAATTAAGCATCCACCAGGAAAACAAATCTAAGATCCAGGTAATTGTAGAAATATACCCATCACCTAAAGTACTTAATTCATTTCTTCCCCATCTCTTACTAATAACTTCAATACTAATAGATGTTAATTCAATTTTGTCATCTTTGTCTAGATTCAAAATGCGTTTTAAAAGCTGCATTAAATGCTTCTTTGTCTCTTTTGCACTTTTCTCACCACCGTCTTCTCTCGCTTTATCTATCATTCGTCTCAAAGACAATTCTGGGTTTTGGAGAGTTACATCATACTTAAACAAAGAGTAAAGAGCATCAATAGCAAAGTAGTACTGATAGTCATTGGTTCCTAAATTCCGAACTCCGGCACCATAGCCCGTTATAAAAATCGAATCCCAAGGAAAATTTTGTGGTTCAATTTCTGTGTATACTCCTTTTGAATACTTTTCTATTGTTTGATTAACTTTCTCAAATAGTTCATGAGATTCAATCCGAGTTTCAATCTTGAATTTACTCTTTCTTGATTTGAAAAGATGAA
>JBCDBE010000051.1:0-23273 GCA_039184365.1 Bacteroidota bacterium
CGATGCTTGTATTCTTTATGGAACAATTGCTTTAAGTGTTCTAGGTTTTCCGATGAAGCATTGCCATTTCGGGTAATGTTCTTTTTGAATTTCTCAAGGGCCTTCTTTAAATCATCTTTTACAATAGGTTTTAGAAGGTAGTCCAATCCATTGTACTTAAAGCCACGGATGGCAAATTCATTATAGGCCGTGGTAAAAATAACAGGGGGATGTTCGACCAATCCATCCAAAATATCAAAACCATACCCATCATTCAATTGAATGTCCAGAAAAATCAAGTCAGGTCGCTTATTGTTGGAAAACCAAAGGAAGCCACTTTCCACCGAATTGAGGGTAGCCTCCAGATGGATTTCAGGTGCCAATTCATTGACCATTTGCCCCAAACGCTTGGCGGCAAACTCCTCATCTTCAATAATAACGGCTTTCATCAAGAAATGACTTTTAGGTTGGGCTTCATTACATCATCCTCCAATAAAGGTATGATTACTTCAAAAAAGTCTTCCTCCTCCCGAACCAGAACTTGTTTGTTGGTATAGTAGGAATACCTTTTTTTGATGTTTTGTAACCCCATCTTAGTGGTTCCTCCGAGATTGCTTCTTTTTTGAAGATTATTACGCACGGCCAAAGCGTCTTGCTGAATGGTAGAGATGGCAATATTTAGGGGCTTTTCTTTGCTATATCGGTTGTGTTTTAACGCATTTTCCACCAACATTTGCAACGATAAGGTGGGTATAAAGTACGTCGTAGTATCCAAATCAACTTCAGTTGTGATGTGAACCGCATTTTTGTGGCGTACATTCATCATAAAAATATAGGAGTCCAAAAAAATGAGCTCCTTCTCAAGGTCGACCAAATCGTGTTCCCTATTGTCCAAAATATAGCGATAGGTGCTGGCAAGACGCGTCACAAAATCCGAGGCCAAATCCCGGTCCGCATACATGAGCGAAGTCAACGTATTTAAACTATTGAACAAAAAGTGGGGACTGATTTGATTCTTAAGTGATGTGTATTGTGAGGCCAACATCTCTTTTTTTAAGTCTTCCATTTGGCGGGTAATCTCATCCTTTTGTTTTATGGAGAAATAAAACAGGTTCACAAAGATTACCGCAAAACCCAACAACCACGCCCGAAAGATATTTCCCCTAAACTCTACAGGAGGGTTTTCACATACAATGCCCATGGGTTCCCTAAGTGGAAAAAGTGCCAAATAATATACAATCACCGTAAAAGGAACCAACAAGGCCATGGTCTTACCAAAAATGACCAAACTGCTTTTTAAATTGAGTCCACCCAATTTTAATTGTTTATAAATAAGTCGATCATTGTACTCCCAAGTAATCATAAAAAAAAGGAAGGCCGTTACATAGTAGAAAACTGAGGTTGGCTCAAAAAAAGAGTCCGAATCCCCCTTACCGTGATCAACAGAAATCTTGATAAGAAAGAAAACCACATTGACCACCATCCATCTCAAAAAAAACTTGTGAATCCCTTTTTTCGTGAAATAGTTTTTCATATCAACCTTAAAGATACTCAAGTCCATACCCAATGGAGGTTATGATTCCGCAGAATGTCGAAGACAAGGTTGAACCGTAGAAATTCCCTTTAAACCGTAAAGCGTCAAAAAATGGCCCCATAATCAATTCAACCGGCAAAACTAAACCATCAATACAAAAATCAACAATCCGGTACTCCTTCCCCATAGCAACCAATTTCCGATCAACATCTTTGGAACAATAAAATAGAAAAAATGAAAAAGTTAGGTTTAGTGTTGTTCCTCATTCTTGGTCAACAATTGGTGGCACAAACGGGAACTATTAAGGGTATTGTCGTAGACAAACAATCCGAGAATCCGTTGGAAGGAGCAACCATAGAATTATTGAACACCGAACTTGCCACGGGTGTCATTACCGATTTCGATGGACGGTTTCTAATTAGCGATGTACCCCTTGGCCGACAATCCATCAGGGTGAGCTTTATTGGCTATGAAAGTATTACCTTACCCAATATTGACGTAACCACGGGAAAAGACATTTTTGTGACCGTTCCACTTTTGGAATCCTTTAATCAATTGGACGAAATAGTGGTTACCAACAACGTTAATAAGGACAAGGCCCGTAATAAATTAGCAACGGTTTCCGCCAGACAATTTGGTTTGGAAGAAGTTACCCGATTTTCTGGAGGACGTGGTGACGTTGGTAGGCTTGCTGCCAATTTTGCTGGGGTATCCTCTCCCGATGACAGCAGAAATGATATTGTTATCCGGGGAAATTCCCCAACTGGCCTTTTGTGGCGATTGGAGGGTATCCCTATTCCCAATCCCAACCATTTTTCCGCTTTTGGCACCACTGGTGGACCTGTTTCAGCGGTCAATTCCAATGTGCTACAAGATTCTGATTTTCTTACCTCCGCCTTTCCTGCCGAATATGGCAATGCGCTTGGCGGTGTATTTGATTTGGGCTTTAGAAAGGGGAATATTGATGATTACGAGTTTACCGCCCAAGTGGGGGCTTTTACTGGAGTGGAAGCAACCGCAGAAGGCCCCATGGGTAAAAATAAAGGTTCGTTCCTATTAGCCGCTAGATATTCATTTGTTGGTTTGGTAGGTGCCGGTGCTGGGGGAGGTTCTGCTGCGACTCCCAATTATACCGATGTTTCCTTCAATCTGGATTTTGGCAAGGGTTCCTTGGGCAATTTTTCCGTATTCGGAATTTTAGGTACTTCCAATATTGACTTTCTTGGGGATGAAATTGATGAAGACGACCTATTTGCGGCCGAAGATGAAGATTTATTTGTAGAATCCAGATTTGGGGTTTTAGGTTTAAAACATCGGATAAAAGTGGGGGAAAATTCATTCCTCAGAACGGTGGCAGCAGGTTCCCTATCCCAAAATGATATTACCGTCAATCGTTTTTTTGACATCGATACCCCCCAGGAACGCTCCATACTTTTTACAGAAGTGGATAATTCAGAAACACGTATTAGCCTTTCAACCCTGTTTAATTCAAAATTGAGCAATAAGGTCACCCTGAGAACAGGAGTTCTTTTGGAAAACTTTTCCCTGGAATCCCTTTTAAGGACAAGGGAGGAACAAGAGGATAGTGATGGAGATGGCGATAGGGACCTGGTCACTTTTAGGGATACGGACGAACAATTTGCACTTTGGCAACCCTATATCCAAAGTCAGTTTAGACTCGCGGAAACCCTTACGCTCAATACTGGGCTCCATAGCATTTACAGTAGCCTAAACAAACAGTTTGCTTTGGAACCCAGAGCTGCCTTAAATTATAACCTTACCGATACCCAAAGCCTTAGCTTTGGGTATGGATTACACCACCAGCCTGTGGCCCTCCCCCTTTTATTTTTACAAGAAGAGGTAGATGGAGCCTTTGTTCAAAGTAATCGGGAATTGGATTTTGTTCAAAGCCATCACTTTGTATTGGGATACGACATAAAATTAGCCCCAAGTTGGCGAGGTAAACTGGAAGTGTATTACCAAGACATTTCCAATGCCGCTGTGGAATCTTTCCCTTCCAGCTATTCCTCTTTGACCGAGGGCGCCGACTTTGAATTTGACAATGATAGGATTCCACTGGTCAACGACGGTACCGGTTTTAACCAGGGTATTGAACTTACCTTGGAAAAATTCTTTAGTAAAGGCTATTACGGGTTGTTGACGGCCTCTTTTTTTGAAAGTAAATATGAGGGCAGTGACGGTGTGGAGCGGAACAGCCCTTTTAACAACGGATATGTACTCAACTTTTTAACAGGAAGGGAATTTACCATCGGTACCTCTAACCGGACCAAACTCTTTTTTGACACAAGGATCGCCCTTGCTGGAGGCCGTTATTTTACCCCTGTAAATCTTGAGGCATCCCAACAAGCTGGTTTTGAAATCCTAAATGAGGATTTGGCCTTCAGCCAACAGTACGATGATTACTTCCGGTGGGATTTTAAGTTTGGGATAAAACTGAACAGTAAGTTCAAGAAACGCTCCCATCAATTTTATTTGGATTTACAGAACGTGACCGATAGGGAAAACGTTTTTGTACAGCGTTACAATCGCTTAACGAATCAGGTAGATCAAGTGGACCAAGTAGGGTTTTTTCCTGATTTCGGTTACAAATTTCAATTCTAAAAGTAGCGGTATGATTTTTTCGGATCGATTCAAAAAAAATTTTAAGGAAAAGTATGGCCTTTGGGCATTGGTTACAGGGGCCTCATCCGGTATTGGGGAAGCTTTGAGCAAACATCTTGCCGTTATTGGAGTGAATGTTGTGCTTTCGGGTAGAAACAAAGAAAAATTGCTCGCTCTTAGCGATAAACTTGAAGAAGACCATGGAATAATTACTGAGGTTATCACAACGGATATGGCATCAACCCCTGAAGTGTACAAGTTGATTGAAGAATTAAAGCATATTCCCATCGGATTGTTCATCGCCTCAGCCGGATTTGGAACTTCTGGCCATTTCAAAAATGCCGATCTAGAGCAGGAAATAGATATGTTAAGAGTAAACGCATTGGCCCTGATGATATTGACACATTATTTCGCCAAAAGGCTCGGCGAACAAAAACGGGGTGGAATCATTTTGATGAGTTCGATCGTAGGCTTTCAAGGGGTGCCAAACGCAGCCCACTACAGTGCCACGAAAGCCTATGTACAGTCTTTGGGAGAAGGTTTGTTCCACGAACTAAAGCCTTTTGGGGTAGACGTATTGGCCGCCGCTCCTGGACCTGTGAACTCAGGTTTTGCTCAAGTGGCCAACTTGAAAATGGCCAATGCTTTGGAGCCAGATCAGGTGTCCCCAGCCATACTGAAGGCAATTGGTAAAAGACATACGGTATTTCCAGGTTCGTTGACCAAGATTTTGGTTTCCGGTCTACGAACAGTTCCGAGGTGGGGAAAAATTCGGATCATGAATAGGGTCATGGGAGGAATGACCAAACATCAAAAGACCCATGCTTAAACCAAAATCGACAATGAAGTTTATTTCCACCACTTTTTGGTAACAAAAAAGCCGCTTGGACGTCAAATAAGGTATCAATCAAAGAACAATCAAATGAGAGCAAAAGACAAAATCGTTCCGGAAAAGGAGAAGAAATTACAAGCAACTTCCTTTACCTTTAAAAAAAGAAAAGCAATTCGCCCCAGTTTCATCTGGTGGGGATGGAAAACGGCTTAAACATGAAACGAGTGTCTTGGGTATTATCCCTATTGGTAATTCTGATTACCCTAATTTCAATTAGCAACAATAGGGAAAACGACCCTGACTTTTTAGATAAGCAACTACTGGAGGTAGAGAAGTATTTTGCCCAGCGGGACATACAAAATGCAACGGTATCCCAGGCCAATGTTGCTTGGCATTTGGACCATACCCTTAAGACCATTAATCGGATTACGGAAAACCTTAGGGCGTCGAACCCTGAGAAGTATAGTTCCAAATTTAATATGCAAAGAATTGTGGTACATACTTCTGGAATAATCCCTAGGGGAGCAGCACAATCCCCAAAAAGTGTCAGGCCGCCCGATACCATTCTTTTGGATAGTCTGCGGTTACAATTGGCCCAGGCCCGGCAAAATCTCAGTACCATTTCCAGTTTGGATGAAAACGCTTTTTTTGCCCATCCTGTTTTTGATCACTTGGACCGGGACCAAACCCGTAGGTTTTTGGAAATCCATACCAACCACCACCTCAAAATCATAAAGGATATTTTAGGGCAGTAAATTGGGATTGGATTGCTTATCTTTAGTTCAACCATGAATATCCCAAAAATGAAAAAAATCGCTACCCTAGTACTACTCGCAGGTTTGATAAGTGTCACCTCCTGCAAATCCAAAACGGAAAACAATACGGCCGCTGAAGCACCTCCAGAAGAACTCCCTGTAAAGGTAAAGGGAGAGGAAGTCACCTATGCCACGGATTCCACCAACCTTAAGGGTTATATGGCCTATGACGAAAACCTTGTAGGGAAACGCCCCGGCGTGTTGATTGTCCATGAATGGTGGGGGCATAATGACTATGTCCGGCAACGGGCCGACATGCTTGCGGAATTGGGGTACACGGCCATTGCCGTGGATATGTATGGGGATGGCAAACTGGCCAATCATCCGGATGATGCCGGAAAGTTTGCGGGTAGTGTTTTTGCCAATCTGCCCGAGGCGACCGCACGTTTTAATGCCGCTATGGAGGTATTGACCTCACACCCATCTGTTGATGGTGAAAAAATCGGGGCCATAGGCTATTGTTTTGGTGGCAGTGTGGCATTGGCGATGGCCAATACCGGTATGGACTTGGATGCCGTGGCCGCATTCCATAGCGGCGTGCAACTTCCTGTGATGCCCAATGACCAACTCAAAGCAAGGGTTCTAGTATGCAATGGTGCGGACGACCCCTTTATCAGCCCAGAATCCATAACAGCCTTTAAAAGCGCTATGGACTCCATTGGAGCCAATTATGACTACATCGCCTATCCTGGAGTAAAACATGGTTTTACCAGTAAAGAGGCAGATGCCAATGGGGAAAAGTTTGGATTGCCCTTGGCCTATGATGCCGATGCCGATGCAAAATCGTGGGCCAGTTTACAAGAACTGTTGGGGGAGGCTTTTCAATAAAAAACTATTCTTAAGATGATAGCAGATTGGTGGTTACTCTTGAGCTAATCCCAATTTGTCCAGGTTATAGAAATAGAATTCCTTGGTATCGTTCATTGCAACGAAGAGACCATGGGAAAACATAGCGTTTAAGGGAAGGGTGACCACTTCACAACCATCCGTCTCCATGGTGGACAGATTTATCGCCTTAATGAATGCATTGGACTCCCTTGAGAAAATATTGAATTCCCCCTTTTGTTGATTCGAAACAATAATCTGCCCTTTTCCATCTTTATACGTTGCTATGGCGATACCTTCAATATCCTCAAGGAAGTACTCCCCCCCAAAACAGGACAGCTCTTTATTGCCCATACTGGGCTCAGCATAGTATTTTCGAATACAGACCCCCTCATCGGAATAGTAAACATAGCCGTTTTCATCATCTACCGCTATGGCTTCAATTTCTTTTTGACCACTATACTTACCAAACCTGCGGACCAGTTCCATACCTACCCCTAAACTGTCTACTTTCAACAAATACTGGTATAAATACCCTTCCAAAGGTCCTGTTTTACGACCCACAATGCCATAAACACTACCATCTCTAGGAGATTTGTACAACGCAATCCCCATAGGAAGGTTGTGCTCAAAACCGGTGACATCTTCAAAAACGGGAAAACCACCTCCATCCAACGGTTCCATAGCCGGAACGGAAAACAGGCGTATTTGCTTTTTTTCCCTTTCTGTAAACGCCAAAAGATCCACTTTGCTTGAGTCATTCAATGCAAATCCATATTCAATATCCACATTATTTGGCCTTTGGATATTTTTTATGCTTTTGGTTGGAATCATCTTTCCCTGCAGGTCAAATGCATAAACACCGCCATTGGTTTCTTTATCCGTGCCAAAAACAATACTTGCTTCGGGATTTTCCCAGTTTATCCAAATGGCGGGGTCATCCGTGTCGTTAGGAGTTTTTTCCGTAACTACATCAGGGGGAATGGCGGGTAGATTACTTTGATGGCAGGATATCAAAATCATCGCTACAATTAAAGCTGAAAAATATATTTTCATAAGGGATAAGGTATGGAAAAACCTCCATCCATCTTAAATAGGAACGAATGGAGGGCAATCTTAAGATTATTGTCTTTTGAACAAATCGTATTTTAAACCAAAGGTAAACCGTAACCCATAGTATTCTGCTTGCTGGGTTCGGTCGTTGACGCCCTGATAAAATCGGAGGGGTTGATCGGTGATATTGTTTAAATCCGCGTAGATTCTCAGCTTGTTGTTAATTGCGTAACTGGTATTGAAATCAAGGAAAAACTGTTTGTCATAGTACCTATCCTCAAAAGCATTGCCTCCCAACTCATCGATATACGCGTCGGAAAAGTTAGCGGACAATCTGGCGCTAAATCGCTTTCCTGTATAGCCAAGGGAGGCATTGAACATATTAGGCGCCGTATTGGGAAGATCTAGGTCATCAGTACGCTCATCACCATCTTCATTACGAATACCATTGGCACTGGAAGTAAGGAAGGTGTAATTCAAATAGATGTTGAAATTTTTGGCGAATCCCGGTAAAAAGTCCAGTTGGCGCTGAAAGGCAAATTCTACTCCAAAAATGGAAGCGTCATCCCCGTTCAATGGTTGAAATACATCAAAACCAGCAGTTCCGGGCCCAAAGGAATCGTCTGGAGCTTCAGAGATAAACGTGTAGATAAAGTCATTGATCCGCTTGTAGAAAAGACCTCCCGAAATCACCCCAATACTTTGAAAATAATGCTCTGCCATCACATCAAAATTCATCGAGGTAGTTGGGTCCAATTGGGCATTGCCCAAAATAATTTCATTATCGGCATTCACTATTTCTGCCCTAGGAATCAAATCTTCATAATTAGGTCGTGCCAAGGTATTGCTCCATGCGAATCTCAAGATGGTACTATTTGTGATGTCATATTTTAAATGGACCCCCGGTAAGACATTGGTGTATGAGGTATCATCACCGACTTCCTCAACAACAATGTCATCCTCCCCAAAATTTAAACTGAAACCATTGGATTCCAGTTGGGTATTTTCGATACGCACCCCCGCCAAAACACTGAATTTATCCGATACTTTCTGATTGAACATTACATATGCCGCGAGTACATCTTCCGTAATGTCAAAATTTCCCGGTAGGAATTCCTCCAAAACCGGATTCCCATTGCTTTCGTTCAAATCAAGACCTCCCAACCATCTGGCGCTGGGATAAAAGCCAGCCGCATATTGCCCGCCGGCCAAAAAATCAGGGTCCGTCATATTCACGGTTGGTATCCCATCCATTGTGGGAAAGGTATCTTCCAAATCGTATTCAAAGAAGTTATTGTCACGCGTTTTGCTCTTAAACCTGCCCCGTGCTCCAAACTGAATTGTTCCATCTCCCTTACCAAATAAATCGGCAGGAAGTTCAACGTTAAGAAAGAGATTGATGTCCTCCTCATCCGTATATTGGGTTTCGTTAGTAATCTCATCAAATTCGAAAGCGCCCAAATTATCCCTATTGGCTGGATCTTCGGCGGTCATAATAGGGAACTCAGGGTCCCTGTTGTCATTGTTTACAATGTATTCTGCTTTATATTGTGCATAGCGCTCGTCCAACCGTTCCTCAGAGGCCTTAGCATAGGATGCCAACCAATCCACTTTTACCTTATCCCACAAATGATCTCCTCCTAAGGTATAGTTTTGCATCCGTTGATCTTCCAATCGGGTATTCTGATTTCGATCGTTATCAATACCTCCCTTTGTTTCTCTGGCCACTTCGGCTGGAAAACGGGTAGGTACCCCACCGGCAATGGTAAAATCACCCTCTTGAATATCTTCTGCATCCAAAACTTCCGAGGCAACAACAAAGCGGTTTTCCCTATCATCCCTCCAGTTATACATGGTCTTCAAATAAATGGAATTGTTGGCGTTGAATTGGTAATCCAAATTCGCCGAAAAACTTCGTCGTACCCTTTGAACCAAATAGGTGCGCTGTTCAAAAACATCGGTATATGGCGATACATCTAGATCTTCCTCATCCCCACCGGCATTGGTAAATGAGAATTCATTGTTCCACTCGGCCTCAAAATTGTCCGACCCAAAATCATTGTTTTGAATTACTGCTCCAAGCATCCAACCAAATTTCCCGTCTTTGGTCCTATCTCCATAAAGGAGGGAAAGGTTCTGGTTCTGCTTATCGGTGATAAAGTTGATTCCAGAACCAACGGTAGCCGAAAGTCGAAATCCCTGTGGTGCTGTCCTGGTGACCAAGTTAACGGAGCCACCAAGCGCGTCCCCGTCCATATCCGGGGTCACCGCTTTGTTCACTTCAATGGTCTGAATCATATCCGAGGGAATCAAGTCCATTTGAATATTACGATTGTCCCCTTCCGCGGAGGGAATACGGCTGCCGTTCAAGGTAACCGAGTTTAGCTGGGGTGAAAGACCCCTTATGATTACGTTTCTTGCCTCCCCTTGATCTACTTGCATGGTAATACCAGGTATACGTTTTACGGCATCACCGATATTGGCATCTGGGAATTTACCTATTTGATCGGTAGATACCACATTGGTAATGTTCAGATTGGTTCGCTGCGTATTTAAGGCTTTGGCCTGACCACTAAGTCCATGGGCAGCAACCTCAACTTCATCAAGCTGATAGTTGGTTGGCGTCAATGAAACGGATATACTTACCGTTTCTCCATCAGTTACAGTTACCTCTTCATCTACGTCACCATATCCGATATAGGTAATTGTCACATTGTAGGTACCTCCAGGAATTCCAACCAAAGCAAACCGTCCATCAAAATTAGAGATGGTTCCTTTGTTCAGGCTTTCTATATAAATGTTGGCCCCTGAGACATAGATGCCGTTTTCATCAGAAATGTTACCTGAAATGTTACCTGTTTGGGCAATACCTTCCATCAGCCCAAAAAGGAAAAAAAGCGTTGCAAAAAGTCGTTGTTGTAGGTGTATTGATTTCATTGATATAGCGTGTTAGGTTTCATCCCAAAGCTATAGATACCAATTGGTTAGGATTTAATTTTAAGGGAAACAAAAGGGAAACAAAAGTGTTGGATGGGGTAAACAATAAGGCAACGATCACGATTTATTTACAAATGGATAACCATCCCTAAAACAAGACCATTAAAGCTCTACCATGAAATGGACCAATTCTTTCTTTTGGTCTATGGGAAGTTTTTTCCGTAATCTATAGCGTGCCACCCTGACACTATCGGGGGTAACCCTTAAAATGGAGGCAATTTCCTTTGAAGATAAATTCAAACGCAACAACATTCCCAAGCGCAATTCTGAAGGGGATAAGCTGTTATGGGAAAGGGAAGACAGCTTTGTGATAAATTCTGGGTGTATTTCTTTGAAGAAGTTCATGAATTCGTCCCATTCATCTTCTTGTTGCAAATTAAAATCAATCTCTCTTACCAATTGCCTTAGTTTAAAACTAAAGTCGGTATTTCTTCTGGCCACAATATTTTTCAGCGTTTTGGAAAGATCCAGCAATATTTTGTTCTTCTGGGAAAGATGTAGACTGTACCTTGACAGGGCTGCGGTTTTTAACTGTACTTGTTCGTGTAAATTTTTCTCCTCCATTTCCCTTTTTTCGAGCTCAGCCTTTAAAACGCGTTGTTCATACGCTTGGATTTTGAGCTTAGCCTTGCGTTTTCTAATCAAGTAAATGTAAGTTACGGTGAAAATGGCCATTAGGGCAAAAAGGGCGACCCATAACAAGTTTTGATAGGCCCTGTTGGTCCTGTTCTGTTCCTTTAAAAGTTCAATTTGGCTCTCTTTCTTATTGGTATCATATATGGTATGGAGTACATTGAGTTGGTTTGTATCCTGGTCTTCCAACCAAGCTTGGTGAAACTTTTCCGCTTCCAATAAATGATAATGGGCTTGTCTAAAATCTTCGCTTAGCGCATAAGTTTTGGATAAATCTTTGTGTGCACTTTCCAATTGATGATTATCCTCAATTTTTGACGCAACATCCATTGCCTTTTTCGTATAAACCATAGCATTTCCGTAGTCACCACTCTTTCTATACACATCCCCTAAATTATTGAGCACATTGGCTTCCTGCCAAATGCCTTTCCCCTTCAAATACCCATACGACTTCAAAAAGTAGTCATGAGCCAAATCATACTGCTCTAGGTCTTCATAGATACTCCCAATATTTTCATCGGTAGTAGCAATTCCATCATTGTACTTTAGTATTTGGAACAAGGAAAGACTTTCCTTTTGGTGCGCTAAAGCCTCTAAATACTTTCCTTCCTTTTCGTATGATACTCCCAGAAGTCCCTTAGAAACTGCCAAACCCTTGGTATTGCCCAACACTTTTGATAGGTTGACGCTTTCAAGAAAGTATTGTTCTGCCAGCTCAAATCTGTTTAGGGAAAGGTGAACTTTTCCAATACTATTGTTCAAGGAAAGATAAAGGCTATCCTTTGGCATGGAACCCAAAAGTTCCAAAGATGTTTTGAATTGTTCCATGGCCTCCGAATAGACCCCTGTTTTCCTATAAAATTCCCCGAGGGCTAAATGTCCTTTTATCTTATGTAAGGGAGAAAATCCTTTTTTGGCCGTTTCCAAATTCGACTTCAGTGAAAAGAATAAGGAATCGGAATGCTGTCTTCCGGGGGAATCAAAACTGGCTTCCTGCCTTGGAAGTACTAAGGCAAAGCACAAAAAACAGCTGAGAAGAAAATGCTTTTTCACTTGTTTTCCTTAAAACCTTATCAAGAAGTACAATCCTATTGAACTTTTGATTATATAAGCTTTAAGAAATCATTAAAAATAAAAGCCCCGGTCAAGTTTTGACCGGGGCTTCCCATATCGTTTTTTGTCGCTATCTATGCTTCCGGAACAATGGAAACATAAGACTTTCCACCTGCTTTCTTTTCAAATTTAACAGTTCCATCCACCCTGGCGTGTAGCGTATGATCCTTACCTGCATATACGTTTTCCCCAGGATTGTGCTTTGTACCGCGCTGACGAACCAATATGTTGCCAGCAATCGCTTTTTGGCCACCAAAAATCTTGACGCCCAGGCGTTTCGATTCTGATTCCCTTCCGTTTTTAGAACTACCTACACCTTTCTTGTGAGCCATGATGTTTTCGTTTTACAGTTGTTATTTGCTCAAAGCTTCAATAAGCTCGGCCTTTTTCATTGATGAAATTCCAGTGATTCCAGCTGCTTTCGCCATCTCCTTAAGCTCAGCTACTGTTTTACTGCTTAAATCAGTTGTAGCTGCTTTTGGGGCAACTTCTTTCTTAGGAGCTGTTTCCGTCTTTGGTACTTCAGCTTTTTTGGCTTTTGGAGCTTCTTCCTTAGCCACAGGTTTTTCAGCCTTAGCCTTGGCAGGAGTCGTTTTTTTGGCACCTTTGTCCACGATTCCTTCAACCACAATCTCGGTCAAATACTGCCTATGCCCGTTTTTCTTGCGATATCCTTTTCTTCGCTTCTTTTTAAAGACAATCACTTTGTCTCCCTTTAGGTGCTTAACCACTTTTGCCTCAACAGCTGCACCTTCTATGACTGGGGCGCCAACGGTCACGCTACCATCATCATCCAAAAGAAGTACTTTGTCAAAAACAACTTTTTTCCCTTCTTCTGTTTGTAAACGGTGAACGTACACCTTCTGGTCTTTTGCAACTTTAAATTGCTGCCCCGCCATCTCTACAATTGCGTACATATCTCCTTTAATTTGTATTTACACTTTTGCGAATTTTGCAAATAGCGGGTGCAAATATACTGCTAATTCCCTAATTCACAAGAGCTGAAAAGATGTTTTGCGCCAATTATTTTTTTGGATTATTGGATGCCTTGAACAATTGCATAAAAGAAAGGGTAAGCACCAGGGTCGTAGCTATTCCCATGATGAATACAGTAAAAAACACAATCCCTTTAAAACTGGAATAATCTTTTGACCAAACTTCCGAGAGTTCATTAAGAAAGGACGGATCAAGTTCCGTGGCATAAAGTGCGAAAAAAATGGTAAAAAGAACGGTAGTGACCACGCCTGTTGTAACGCCGGCCTTAAAACCGCTGCCATAACCAAATTGTGCTCCCTCACGCATTTTTGTGTATTTCAGGGTTTCATAGATGGCAAAACCGGTAATCACTCCATTGAACAGGCTAAAAAACACATTGGTATGCTTGCCCACCAGTGCCAGAATTAAAAAATATGCGATAAGACAGCCGCTGGCCACAATACCAAAACGGATGGGAAGGGTTATGCTTTTCATTTCCAAAAATTTACATCCCCTAAAAGATACAAAAAAAGCAGGTGCATAAATTCCTGTTAATTTCTTCCTGAATTTCCTCCCCTTATTTACTTTAGAGGGCTTGGTAACAGAATAAGTACCGTTAACACAAATTCAAAAAAATCTAAACGCTAAAAAATGAAGGGATATCTGGTTTTTATTACATTACTTCTTTTCGTGACTGGATTTTCATCCGCGCAAGAGGTAGTGTTTGAAGAATATGATCTTGACAATGGTTTACACGTAATTTTACATCAAGACAATGGTGCCCCAATTGTCGTTACTTCAGTGATGTACCATGTAGGTGGTAAAGATAAGGCTGGAGAACTCACGGGATTTGCCCATTTCTTTGAACACCTTTTGTTTGAGGGCTCCAAAAATATCAAACGAGGTGAATGGTTCGAAATTGTTTCTGCCAATGGTGGCAGAAACAATGCAAGTACCTCAAATGATAGGACCTATTATTACGAAACCTTTCCTTCAAACAATTTGGAATTGGGACTTTGGATGGAATCGGAGCGTTTGTTCCACCCCGTTATCGATCAAATAGGGGTGGATACGCAGAAAGAGGTGGTCAAAGAAGAAAAACGCTCAAGCTATGAGAATCGTCCTTATGGGCAGTTTTTATTTGCCATTCAGGAAAATCTTTTCAAGGTACATCCTTACAAAGACCCCAATATTGGATATATGAAAGATATAGATGCCGCTACCCTGGATGATGTTATCGCTTACAAGAAGAAATACTACAATCCCAATAATGCGGTGTTGGTGGTAGCAGGCGATATTGATATGGACGAATCAAAGAAACTGATCAGGGATTACTTTGGAGATATTCCAGCAGGTCCTGAAGTGGTTAGAAATTATCCAAAGGAAGCCCCCATTACCCAAGAAATAAAGGCAGTCAAATATGATAAAAACATCCAAATTCCCGCATCCTTGATCGCCTATAGAACGCCCGGTTTTAAAAATCGTGATTCTTATGTTTTAAATCTAATATCCACTTATCTAAGTGACGGTAAAAGTTCCAAACTATATAAGAAAATGGTGGATAGGCAAAAGCAGGCGCTTCAGGTCGGAGCGCTTAACATAGGCCAGGAAGACAACAGCATGTACGTAGTTTATGCTTTGCCCGTGGGGGAAACTTCTTTGGAGACCCTGGTAGCCGAAATGGAAGAGGAGGTTGCAAAGGTTAGAGAGGAATTGATTTCTGAGAACGATTATCAAAAACTACAGAACATCATGGAAAATGATTTTGTAAACTCAAATTCAAGTGTGGAGGGTATCGCAAGTTCTTTGGCTACAAACTATATGCTATATGGCGACACCAACCTCATCAATACTGAAATTGATATTTACAGATCGATTACCCGCGAAGAAATCCGTGATGTTGCCAAAAAATACTTGGGAAAAAACCAACGAGTGGTAATTGA
Source organism: Bacteroidota bacterium (assembly GCA_039184365.1). Classification (GTDB taxonomy): domain Bacteria; phylum Bacteroidota; class Bacteroidia; order Flavobacteriales; family Flavobacteriaceae; genus Croceivirga. Next base: position 15,322 of record JBCDBE010000051.1, read on the forward strand.
TTATTTACCCGAAACTGAAAACGCTAACTAAAAGGAAATGAAAAGGAATATTACATCCATATTATTTTTTTGCGCGCTATCATTTTTTGCCGTAGGACAAATAGACCGAAGCAAGCAGCCCAAACCAGGGCCCGCACCGGAGATAAATCTTGATGAAGCCCAAAAGTTTGAGCTGAACAATGGATTGAAGGTTTTGGTGGTAGAAAACCATAAATTACCAAGGGTTAGAATTCAACTTAACATTGACAACCCCCCTATTTTAGAAGGAGAAAAGGCCGGAGTACAAAGCCTAACCGGTTCCCTTATGGGCAATGGATCAACCAATATCCCAAAAGACGAGTTCAATGAAGAGGTTGATTTTTTGGGAGCTACCTTAAATATTGGCGCTCAAGGAGCATTTGCGAGTTGTCTGACCAAATATTTTCCGAGAATCCTAGAATTATTGGCTGATGCTTCAATCAATCCCAACTTTACGCAAGAAGAATTTGAAAAAGAGCGGGCCAAGCTTATTACCGGATTAAAGACACAAGAAAAAAGTGTTTCCGCGATTGCGGATCGTGTACAAAATCTTTTGGCTTATGGCCGGAACCATCCTAAAGGCGAGTTCATCACGGAAGCATCTGTGAATAAAGTTACCCTTGTGGATGTTCAGCAATTTTATCGGGACTACTTCGTCCCAGCGAATGCGTATTTGATTGTTGTTGGCGACGTTGAATTTGAAAATGTGAAAGAATTGGTGACCAAGGAATTCACCTCCTGGACCAAAGCCGTACCTCCTTCATTTTCCTACTCAGAACCTAGTGCAGCGCAATACACACAAATTAATTTTATTGATATGCCCAATGCTGTGCAATCTGAGGTATCCGTCCAAAGTTTGGTTAATTTAAAAATGGCCGATGCGGATTATCTAGATGCATTGATAGCCAATCGGATTTTAGGTGGCGGTGGTGAAGGTCGTCTCTTTCTTAATCTAAGGGAAGATAAGGGCTATACCTACGGTTCCTATTCCGGTATTGGAAATGATAGGTTCGGTCCAACCACCTTTAGGGCGTCGGCCAGCGTTAGAAATATGGTAACCGATAGCTCCGTAGTTGAAATACTGAAAGAAATCGATAAGATTATCAAGGAGCCCGTTTCGGATAAGGAGTTAGCCGTTGCCAAGGCAAAGTATATGGGAAATTTTGTCATGGCATTGGAACGCCCCGAAACTGTAGCCAATTATGCATTGAACATAGAAACTGAAGGACTTTCAGACGATTTTTACAAAACCTATCTGGAACGCATAGATGCAATAACTATTGATCAAGTGCAGCAGGCTGCACAAAAATATTTCTCAACTGACAATGCCCGTGTTGTGGTAGTAGGTAAGGGCAGCGAAGTACTGGAGAACCTGGAAAAGGTAGAATTTAATGGTAAAACGGTACCTGTGCTATATTATGACAAAGTTGCCAACAAGACCGAAAAACCTGATTACAGCGCTGCAATTCCGGAAGGCATTGATGCAAAAGCGGTGCTTGAGAAGTATATTGAAGTTATTGGCGGAAAAGAAAGGTTGGAAGCAGTTTCTTCTTTTTTCATGACGGCCGAGGCCAGTGTACAGGGACAAACCTTGGAACTTGTTATGAAAAAGAGCGATAACTCCAAATATCTGCAAGATGTTAAGATGGGAGGCAACTCCATGCAAAAACAAGTTTTGGACGGAGATAAAGGATATGCTATGGCCATGGGACAACGCAAGGAATTTACAGCTGAGGAAGTTGAAAAAATCAAGGACGAAGCTACCACCTTTCCTGAGCTCAATTATCTTGTTGCCGGTGGTGTGAGCTTGGAGGGAATAGAGCCTGTAGGAGAGAAAAAGGCCTACAAACTAAAAATATCCGATTCCAAAACGGCCTTCTATGATACGGAAACAGGTTTGAAGATTCAGGAAATCAATGTTCAAGAAGTACAGGGACAAACCATCCAGGCCACAGTTGTAATGGATGATTACAAGGAAATTTCCGGAATACTTTTCCCACACAAATTAAGCCAATCGACAGGCCCAATGAGCTTTGATTTTCTTGTTAAGGAGATAAAGGTCAATGAAGGGGTTAGTGTATCCGATTTTGAATGATGGCAAACAAATTAAATTTTTACGGAGGCGTTTCCTTATCGGAGCGCCTTTGTTATTTTTACCTCTAAATTTTCAAGTATGAAATTAGCGCTTTGGCATTTTGTTACCCTTTGTATGGTATTTCTATCTTTTTCCTGCAAAGAGGATAAAAAAGACGGTGTTGCAACTACTACACAGATGGAAAAAGTGATGACCATCCATGATGAAGTAATGCCTAAAATGGGAACTTTGGCCAAATATACTGCAGAACTCAAGGCAAAGGTGGATACCACTGAGATGGGCCAACAATATGAAGCTGCGATGAAAGACCTACAAAACGCCAATACATCCATGATGGATTGGATGATGGGCTTTGGCAATCGTTTTGATTCCGATGAAATCTTAAATGGCAAGGAACTGACCCCCAAAAAAATGGAATGGCTCAATGAAGAGGAGGAAAAGGTTAAAGCACTGCGGGAACAAATCAATTCAAGTATTGAAAAGGCGGAACAACTACTTAATAACCAATAACAGGAAACCCCAATAATTCTAGATCTAGTTAAAGTGGGGTTAAATGTCAATTAGACCTAATTTTTTACGACCAATTGTAAAAATTGGTGATGAAACTTGTTCAGAGTTCGGGGATGTTCTTGTTATTTATTTTTTCTTCCGTAGTCCTTTGGGAGCAACAAAAAACGAGAAACCCCACAACTTCTCGATCAATAGATGTTGTTTCCCCTGTACTTGAAGGAAGCAGACTCTTTTTACAACTACTATCCGTTTCCAATACCAAGGCACAGGATAATTTAATTGAAACTATTGCACAGAATTGGGACGAGGGTTATGAAATCTTGCTGTTGGAGTCATATTATTTTGCAAACAACACAAGGGTTAGAACACTTTTGTTCGAACTTTTCCTCGAAAAAACAAAGCAGTCCAAAGAAACCACTTTAGATGCTTGGTTCCAATACATATGGAACAAAGAAGCTAGCTATAGCGATGACTATTTTGAATTTAAGGCCTACTTACACCAGAGCATTGACCGCAAATTTAGAAAGTACTTCAGTGGGCGATCAAAGCAAAGCCTTATTCGATTGGATGAAGTACGCTGGGGCGGGGTATTACAGGATGGCATACCGCCATTAAGGCAACCCAAAATGATTGGCGCGGAAAAGGCCACGTACCTAAAAGACGCCCATATTGTCTTTGGTATTGAAGTCAACGGGGAGGCAAGGGCCTACCCTAAACGTATCCTGGCATGGCATGAAATGTTTGTTGATAACATAGGCGGTATTCCTGTTGCCGGAGTCTATTGCACCCTATGCGGTACCGTCATACTGTACAAAACCGAACATAACGGTATTAATCACGAGCTGGGTACCAGTGGATTTTTATACCGCTCCAACAAGCTCATGTACGACAAGGCCACACAGTCCCTTTGGAGCACTTTGGAAGGAAGGCCCGTGATAGGACCCTTGGTCGACAAAGGGATTGAGTTGGCATATTTGAGTGTTGTGACCACCACATGGGGACAATGGAAAGAACTTCACCCGGAAACCACCGTGTTGTCTTTGAATACGGGCTACAATAGGAATTACGGAGAAGGAGTGGCCTATCAAGACTATTTTACTACGGACGATCTCATGTTTACCGTACCTAAAATAGACACTTCCTTAAAAAACAAAGATGAGATACTATCCATAAGGGCACCAAAAAAGACGGACAAGAACCTCGCCATTTCAAGCAACTATTTAAAAAAGCACCATATCTACCAGTCAACGCTCGATGACATCCCATTTACCGTTTTTACTGACAAAAGTGGGGCACATAGGGTATATTTTACCCAGGGATTACGTTTCAATGTTTATGACGAAGGCTTGGTTGTACGAGACGAAAACGGTATTTCCTGGACACTTGAAGAAGAAAAAATGGTAAGTTCCAATGGCACTGTTCTAAAGCGGTTTCCTAGTCATAATGCCTTTTGGTTCGGTTACAAGGCCGCTTTTCCCAATGTGGAATTAATTAAATAGCGCTCACTACTTCCACCGCAAACTTTCCATAATCCTACGGATATCTTTTTGAAGATAGATGGCAGCTGGGTAAATGGAATCATAATTGGGTTTGGCATAAAAATAAAGGGAGCCCGTCACAAAATGATTGATGCTGTCCGTGACATAAAATTGTGACTGTGATGCCGCATTTCCCGTTACCTCATAAAACATCCCAAAAACCGCATCCTGTGAGTTAATAAAAGGCTGTTCAATAATGTTATCTGCCTTTACAACATGTTCATAGGAAAGTCGCTGGGCATCCGTCAATAATTTGTTCAAATTATTGGTTATAGGTTTATAGGTTAGGTAAATAGATCCTTTCATCATAGGATAATCAATTTCCATGGAGCAGTCTTTCCTCTGTTTTATCATGGAAAGTTTGTTTAGAGCAAATCCGTACCAACAATCACCCTGAAATTCTTGATATTTTCCCGGAGGAAACTCCAAACGTAACATTGCCTTGGGCTTCGGTAAGGTATCCCCCCCACAGGAAATCATAAAAACTGAAATGAAAAACAAAACCAAGCTATGCCTCATCAGGTAGATTTATTTTTATCTGTTTCAACCTTTTTTTATCCAAACTCTCCACAGTGAATTGATGATTTTCAAAAATTAATTTTTCGCCCCTTTTTGGAAAACTACCGGATATCTCCAATACAAATCCTGCAACGGTTTCTGACTCCCCCTTCTGTTGTTCAAACAACTCTTGGTGTTCATCGGTCATTTTGACCACCTTATAGAAATCCTTAAGGTTGGTTTTTCCTTCAAACACAAAAGTATGATCGTCCAATTTGGAATAGGTGAGGTCCTCATCATCGAACTCGTCGCTAATATCCCCGACAATTTCTTCAATAATATCCTCTAAGGTCACTATTCCGGAGGTGCCGCCGTATTCGTCCACCACAATGGCCATATGCTTTTTTTGTTCCTGGAATTCCTGTAGGAGATCATCCAATTTTTTATTCTCAGGCACAAAATAGGGCTCCCTAATCAGTGAGATCCAGTTGAATGATTTTCTATCAAGGTAGGGCAATAAATCCTTGACATATAGTACCCCCAATACATTATCCATGTTTTCAGAAAAAACGGGTATTCTGGAATATCCATTTTTCTTGATTTCCTCCAGAACCTCAGGATACCTCATTTCTTCATCCAAGGCAAAAATATCCAGCCTTGGACGCATTACCTGTTTGGTGTCCGTATTTCCAAAAGTTACTATGCCTTCAAGGATTTTCTGTTCTTCTTTAGTGGTATCGCCTTCAGAGGTCAATTCCAACGCCTGGGACAAATGGTCAACACTTAGGTTGGATTTCTGCCTTCCCAATTTATCCTGCAAAAAAAGGGTTACGGAACGCATTGGCGTACTGAACGGGGTGAACAAATAATCCAATAACCTTAGGGGAAATGCCATAAAATAGGCAAACGGTATTCGATTGCGATTCGCATAAATTTTAGGGAGTATCTCACCGAACATAAGAATAAGAAAAGTGGCAACGACCACTTCCAATAAAAAACGTACCGAAACCAATCCAAATAGAACTTGTTCAACGCCACTGAACAAGGTATCCCCAATATTGCTGAACAGTAAAACAATACCGATGTTAATGGTGTTATTGGCTATAAGAATGGTGGCCAACAATTTTTTAGGTTTGGCCAACAACCTGAGTAAAGTACCCCCCTTCTTAGTGTTTTCATCTGCAATGGAGTTCAAATCCGTCTGGGATAAGCCGAATAGTGCCACTTCAGCCCCAGAAATTAATGCTGAACATAGTAGGAGGAACAAAAGTACACACCATTTTAAGACAAAAATTCCGTCAAGCGCTATTAGAATAATCGAACTATGGGGTTCGGGGTCCAATTAAAAAATTTTGGAAAGGTTAAAATGGTAAATCATCGTCATCATCCACTGCTGGTGGTATGGAACTGCTTCCTTGGGAGGTGGCAGGTTCTTTTACCTGGTTACTGGAACCAGGGGATTGACCGGGTCCTTCATTTTTGTTGGATAAAAAGGTGAAATCCTGAACATGTACCTCTGTAGTGTAACGGGTATTGCCATCCTCACCCTGCCACTGCCGGTTCTTTAAGCGACCTTCTACATAAACCTTATCCCCTTTGCTTAGATATTTTTCGCAGATTTCCGCAGCTTTGTTTCGGACCACAATATTATGCCAATCCGTATTGGTTACCTTTTCCCCGGTCTGTTTATTGGTATAGGTCTCATTGGTTGCCAAAGGAAAACGTCCAATACAACCTCCACCTTCAAAGTAGTGCAGCTTCACTTCATCCCCAAGATGCCCTATCAGCATCACTTTATTTACTGTTCCGCTCATAAAAGTTATTTGTCAAAAATAATGATTTTTAAAACTTTTAATGAAGTCTGCAATGAGCACAGGCACTGGATATTCTTCAATTTTTGACCAGGGTATTCCATGAGCTATTTCTGATTTTGTTTCAACAATCCAAAACTTTGTTCTAAGGTGTTGATGGGATAGCTTGTGAACAATGGGCTCCTCATTGTATAAAGAAACCGTTCCGATATGCAATTCTGGAAACTGTCTTACTATCCTTTCCCTTACCTTACCATAACCAATCAATTGTTCACTTTCTATCAACGGAAATTGATAAAGCCCTTGCCAAATGCCTTTCCCTTTTCGTTGCTCTATCCGTGTGCGATTTTCAATATCCAGGTGGATGACATAATTAAAGAATCGTTCCTTGATTTTCCCCTTTTTGAGTTTTACGGGCAGTTCTTGAATCTTGTTTTCAGCAAATGCAACACAACCTTCCCTAATAGGGCAAAGCATGCAATAGGGCTTTTTTGGAGCACATTGTATGGCTCCAAATTCCATAATACCTTGGTTGTAGTCCCTGATGTTTATGGTATCCATCACCTCTCGGGCCAGTTCTTTAAAATATTTAACTCCATGTGTGGAATTTATAGGAATATCCACTCCAAAATACCTTGAAAGCACGCGATACACATTGCCATCAACAACAGGTTCAGGTTCTCCAAAACTGATGGAAGCAATGGCACTGGCAGTATAATCCCCAACACCCTTAAGCTTCAATAATTCCTGGTAATTATCAGGAAACTTTCCATTGTATTGTTCTACAACCGTCTTAGCCGTAGCATGCATGTTTCTGGCCCTGGAATAGTATCCCAGGCCCTGCCATAGTTTTAAAACATCCTCCTCTTCCGCTTTGGCCATATCAAAAACAGTAGGAAAATGTAATACGAACTTTTCATAATAAGGGAGGCCCTGAGCTACCCGTGTCTGCTGCAGCATGACCTCAGAAAGCCAAATCTTGTAGGGGTCTATGGTCTTCCTCCATGGAAGCTTTCGCTTGTTCTGATGGTACCATTCAAGAATCTTTTTTGAAAAATCCATTAGGAAAGATACTATTTATAAGTGTCAGGAGTTTATATACTTAAATTTTAGGGCATTATACAAAACATTTATATATTTGCAAGCCTAAAAAAAACCAATTTATTTATACGCAATGACGAAAGCAGATATTGTATCTAGAATCTCGGAAAAACTTGGGATTGAAAAAGGAGACGTACAGGCAACGGTTGAATCATTTATGGAGGAAGTGAAGAACTCCTTGGAGAATGGAGACAATGTTTATCTAAGAGGTTTTGGAAGTTTCATTATCAAGACGAGAGCGGAAAAAAACGGGAAGGAACATTTCCAAAAACACCACCATAAAAATTCCTGCGCATAACATCCCGGCATTTAAACCTGCCAAGGTTTTTGTAGAAGGAGTTAAAAGTAATGTACAGGTAAAATAATCGAGTAACATTAAAC
>JBCDBE010000052.1:0-23190 GCA_039184365.1 Bacteroidota bacterium
ACCTTGGGCCCTTGGAGCCATTATGAATACTTTGGGACCTGCTTCCATATGGTACCGTATAGCCATTTATTTTTACCTCCATTTTCAGTATAACGGATGGATGATGATGGCCTTATTGGGCATTTTTCTTTTTGTGTTGAACCAAAATGGTCAAGGTATTGGAAAACGCTTTTTTAGGAGGATATTCTGGTTCATAAATACAGGAATACTGCTCAGTTTTTTTCTTTCCAGCTTATGGATCGAACCTCACTGGTCAATTTATTTTTTGGGGGCTTTGGGAGCCCTATTGCAACTAATTGCTTTTTTCCTCATATTAAAATGGTTATTGAAATCCTATCGTAGAAAAAGCAATACTAAAAAAGTGCCATGGTCAGGAGCATTGCTTTTTTCCCTCATTGGTCTAAAGTTGGTATTGCAGCTCGCCAGTGGATTTCCTTTTATTGCCCATCTCGCTGCCACTATTTTAGATTTTGCCATTGGCTATCTCCATTTAGTATTCCTTGGTATAATTACCTTGGCCATTTTAATACTCTCAAAAAAACTGGGGTGGCTCATGATACCTAAGTGGGCGATTGGTTTATATCTACTAGGGTTTTTTGGTTCCGAATTCCTAATTTTCTATCGAGGTTTTGCTGCCTGGTGGGGATATTCCCCTCTTTCCAACCATACCTCCATACTCGCAGGGGTAAGTGGACTGATGCTTGTAGGGTTGTTGGGCATCTTTTTAAAAAATAGGGCCAAAAAGGAGAGGGAATTGTATTCCAACTCAACTTAATCCTTATTGGAAGGGGAAATTTTTCGTTTTGAATACCCCAAAGGGCATAGCGACCCTTCAAAATAGACACTTAGCTTGAACGCTCTCCGTATTAGGTTCCCTGAAGCACAGTTTGGTACTCTTGCTGCACTTGGGATAGCCATTGCTCCACCCTTTCTGGAGTCTTTTGGGGTTCGTTATCTTCATCCAATGCAAGACCAAAGAAGGTAGAATCATCTTTCAGTCCTTTGGATTCACTAAAATCATAGTCCTCCGAAGGCCAATTGCCGATGATGGTCCCCCCATTTTCCAAAATCACCTCAGCAAGCATTCCAATACCATCCACAAAATAATCATCATACCCCAACTGATCTCCCAGACCATACAGGGCCACGATCTTATCGGTAAAATCAATGGTTTTAAAGGTATCGAAATAGTCTTCCCAATCACTTTGCAAATCACCGTCGTACCAGGTAGACAATCCTAGCATTAATAAGTCAAACCGTCTAAAATCCTCAATTTCAGCATTACACACCTCGATAACCTCAATGTTCCCTGCGTCCATTTTACTGGCCATGTCATTGGTAATCTCCTCGGTCACCCCGGTATCCGAGCCATAGATAAAGCCTATACTCCCTTTCATAGCATTTTAATAAGTGGCAAAAATAAAACCTTCCGGTAATCCAAACAATTAATTAATTGCTTTGACAACCGCTTTTTTCGCTTCTTTGGAAGATCCATCGAAACCATGCACCCCTCCTACCGTGGTATACTTGAGCACAAACTTCTTATTGGGATGAACCAAATTATACGCATATTGGCACATTACAGCGGCCTCATGGAAACCTGAAAGAATCAATTTCAATTTCCCTTCATAGGTATTGACATCACCGATGGCAAAAACCCCGGGTATATTGGTCTGGTAATCTTTGGCATTGTTTACTTTGATAGCATTTTTCTCAATTTCCAAGCCCCAATCCCCCAATGGGCCCAATTTTGGTGAAAGGCCAAAGAGCGGAATAAAATAATCGGTTTTGACATCAATGGATGTACCATCGGCACCATTTTGTTTGATGGTTACGGTGTCCAAACGGCCATTGCCACTAATGGAAACCACCTCTGATGGGGTATATAGTTTTATTTTACCCGCTTTTGCAAGTTCCCCAGCTTTTTCAACAGAATCCAGAGCGCCCCTAAACTCATTCCTGCGATGCACCAAATACACTTCTTCGGCAACATCGGATAAGAAAATGGACCAGTCCAAAGCAGAATCCCCACCACCAGCTATCACTACTTTTTTATCACGAAAAACCTCTGGGTCCTTAATCATATAGGAAACACCTTTGTCTTCAAAATCAGCAATATTATCAAGCTGTGGTTTTCTTGGTTCAAAGCAACCCAAGCCTCCTGCGATAACTACTACGGGAGCATTGTGCTTGGTACCCTTATCCGTAGTCACCACAAAGGAGCCATCCTCTAGTTTCTCCAAGGTTTCGGCCCTTTCCCCCAGGGTAAAACCTGGCTCAAAGGGTTTTATCTGCTCCAGTAACTTATCGACCAAGTCCCCCGCCAATATCTCGGGATAGGCCGGAATGTCATAAATGGGTTTCTTAGGATAAATTTCAGCACACTGCCCTCCAGGCATGGGCAGGGAATCAATCAAATGGCATCGCAATTTTAATAATCCGGCTTCAAAAACGGTGAAAAGCCCAGTGGGTCCCGCACCGATAATCAACATATCCGTTTTAATCATGTTCTTCAATTCTACAAAGTTCGATTCTTTGGTGTTATGGTCAACGGCCATAAACCCTTAACTCATACGAACTGCAAAAATAATGACTATTCTTTACGTGGAATGATTCTAAATTATTAAATATTCCCAATTTCTACATCATTATCAATGTCAGCATACCCTTACTACACCATACTTTGAATCCCCAGAATTCTCGTCATTAGGGAAAGTAAAAGGTAAAATGAACATATGTTTAAGTGCGGTATTGGAGTGATTTCCCACTATTTCTTCTAAAACATACCTACCCAACACCAACAATAATTGTCGAGGATTACAAAAATCATCAAATCCCAAAATCAAAGGCATTTAAGTATCGTATTTAAAATAGCGTTTGGACTTCCTCAGTAGCATACAGGAAAAAGAAGTAGGGCTATTATAAAATTGTTTAATTATTTATATTAAGTCTAAATAAATTTATACCTTCATTTTATTTTTACGTAAAGACGAAAACAATTCCATATGTGCTCCAATGCTAAGGTCATCAACCGTACCCCAAATGGGTTTTTTCTACAATGTAAGGCATGTAAATCCTTCCAGGTTTCCTTCGGCAATATTTTCCTTGATCTCACTCAAAAGGAATTGAGTCACTTTAAAAAATTTCTGAACGAGCTGGATTCCAAATATTGGGAACAGATGTATTGCAGTTGTTTTGTAAAAAGAAAAATTCCCATTCCTACCTTACAGACCAACTTACAGATCATGCTGAACCGCTCAGAACTTGAGGAACTTAAGCACCTCTTAGGAATGACGGAAGAGAGCCCATCTGGACTGATTACAGCGGAAAAAGTGGATTATACCGTCGTTTTAAATTAGCAAATCTTTCAAAATATGGTACTCCGTCCCAATTCCCCAATCCGCTGTTTTGACCTAATTCATGTTATTTTTATTTAGAACTATTCAAGATTATCGATAATTTTGCAAAAAACAAATGAAATCAGTTGCTATGGGGATTGTTCTCATCTTTTTTGGATGCTTTATTTTATATGCTAAATCCAAACATATACCTGATTTTCTTTCCAAGTTTGGAGATAGGTTAAGGACCAAACCAACGGTGACCAGGATTGCTGCTTATTTTTTGTTTCTTCTTGCTGTTGTAGTTCTTGGTAACAGCCACGGATTTTGGACTGGACTTTTAATTTTTCTGATGGTTTTGATGTTTACCTTGATGTTAACTTTGATATTACTCCCATTGAACAAAAAATATGCTTATTTTATTGCAGCACTGAGCATTATTGCCATTTTAACTGAATACCTTACATAGATGCCAGCAAATCCAAAACATCTTGCAAGTCCGGGGCATCGCGCGCTTAAAATATCCGCGGGTATTTTAGGAGGGTTTTTAGTGACTATTTTGGGCCACAATGCACTGGGAACCCTTTTGGAAAACAAGAGTGCCCTTATTGTTACCACGGCATTTTCGGCCTTTATTGTTTGGGCCATTTTAATGGTTGTGGCCTTTATGTTTAAAAATGGATGGAAGGCATGGGGCGTTTACCTGTTATTAATTGTTCTTTTTGGGACCATAATTTATTTCTACAAATAGTTTGTTATGAAATTAAAAGCTTTGAAACCTAGATTGCATAACGCCATGTTCCATACCCACACTGTATCAGGTATTGTGATCAGTTTTGCCCTATTTATTTGCTTTTATTGTGGAGCAGTGGCGCTTTTTATGGATGAAATTTATCAATGGGAGAACCCAGAGGCGAGAATTTCTGGAGTGGAAGCGTCAGCAGTTGATTATGACCAGATCATCACTAGAATGGAAAAAGAGGTTCCGAATTTTAACAAAAATGGACAATTCGGTATTGTGCCCCCAACGGAATCCAACCCCATGGTTTGGTTTTATGGAAGCACCAAGGATGCCGAAGGGCAAACCGATCGCTTTATGGCCACCCTGAATCCAGAAAGTGGTGAACTCGTTTCATTAGGTAAAGAACCAAAAACCCATTTGGGCAGAACCATTTATGAACTGCACTTTTTTTATCAAATTCCCGTAATAGGAATATACCTTTCGGGATTGGTAGCGTTCTTCTTTCTCTTCGCCATTATTACGGGGCTATTGACCCACTGGAAAAACATCGTCAATCGGTTTTACGCCTTTACCACTGAAGGAAAATGGAAACAAATATGGACCAATGGCCATGTCTCGCTTGGTTTTATTGCCCTGCCTTTTCAACTCATCTACGCGGTCACAGGGGCCCTTTTGGGACTTTCCATTCTTCTGTTGGCTCCAAGCGCATTTTTAATGTTCGATGGGGACACCTCAAAAGTAGTGGCAGCGGTCCGACCCGATGCTGGATTTAAATATGACGAAGATGCCGCAGTAGTAGATGGCGCAATCAGTTTCAATAGCGTTTTCGAAAAGGTTTCAGAAGGTTATCCAGAAACCGAAATCACTTACATTTATACCACTAATTATGGTAAAGAGGATGGTACGGTATCCGTTCGAGTAGACGACCATAGGGGTATTTCAGGTGATGGTGTTTTTGTCTATGGGTTCAAAGACGGCCAACTAAAACAGGCGGATGTGCCCAATGAGAAGTCCTATGCCCAAAGTACCTTCGGTGTTTTGATAAAATTGCACTATGCCACCTATGGAGGAATATTTCTAAAAATTATCTACTTCATTTTGGCCATGATTACGTGTTACATCATTTTAAGCGGGGTCATGATTTGGCGTACCGCCCGGGACAATAAAAAATATTCTGATAAACAACGCCGCTTTCACCATCGTGTAACGAAAGTCTATTTGGCGATAACACTATCCCTATTTCCAGCTTTGGCGTTGATTTTCATTGCGAATAAGTTGGTCCCAATGGAATTGGCGGATAGGGTCTTTTACGTAAATTCCGTTTTCTTTTCTGGCTGGTTGATGTTTTCACTTATTGGTCTGTTTTGGAACAACTACAGAAAGTTAAATCGGAACTATATTGTAATCGGAAGTGTTCTTGGTCTATTGATTCCCATTGCCAATGGCCTTGTGACCGGTGACTGGTTCTGGAACACGCTTTCAAATGGGCAATATTATGTTTTTAGCGTAGATATGACCTGGTTGATTATTGGCGTTTTCGGACTGGCAATCAGTCTGGTATATCTAAAGCAAAAAGAGGGCAAGGAAGACCTTCAAATAGTTCGACCCTTACGAAAAATAAAAGAACGCCCTATTTTAACAGAAGAGCCTACGCCCGTGCTACAGAATTTCAGCGACACCAAATAACGGGTTTGCATGGGCATGAACAAAAAGATGTGGACCCTTCATAACTGGGTAGGGCTCTACGCGGGAATTGTCATTGCCGTCCTTAGCATTACTGGGGTGGTCGCACTCTTCAAAATTGAAATCGATGAGGCCTTAAACAAGGATTTGTTTATGGTCAAACCACGTTCAGAGCGAGTTGACCTGACTCCTGTTATTGATAGTTTAAGAACTGTACATGGTGCCAAGAACCTTGCTTATGTAAGGGTACATAAAGATGATACGGATTCGTGGTCAGCTATGTTTTTTCTTCGAAAAAGCACGTACAACGTAAAACAATGGGAGGTTTTTATGGACCCTTATACCGGCAAGATTCTCGGGGAAAGGGATATCTATAAATCCGTAGGGTTTTTTCTTCGGAACCTTCATGTGCGGTTATACGATAATTTGTTTGGAAGACAGCTTGTAGGACTGGCAGGTATCGCCCTTTTAATTTCCACAATTACAGGGTTTTGGATTTATGGGGGATTCATGAAACGCCAATTTTTTGGAGCCATCCGTAAGAAGAACCTACGCATCCGAATGGCTGACTACCATAAGCTCATTGGTATTACTACATTATTGTTTAACCTAATGATAGCGATTACCGGGGCATGGTTGGGCTTACAAGGCTACCTACAACCAGTTGTGGTGGGCAGCAGGCCTGGGATATACAAGGTAGCCGAAAAACCCCTTTCGGCCGATAAAGATGCAGCCCTTTCTGTTGATTTTGAGGAGGTGTATTCCAAAACCAGAACTCTTTTTCCTGAATTGATACCCCAATACGCCCGTCCTTCATTGGACGGCAGTAGGGCCGTGACCGTCTATGGAACCGTTCCAAGAACAGCTTTTGAACGGAGCACTTTTACCATTACCTATGACAAAGAAAATCTTCAGGAACTAAATCGTTATGACATTCGCAAGGCATCTTTATCCGATAAGTTATTCTATGTTCAAGAATCCTTGCATTTTGGTGATTTTGGTGGTATTGTTCTTAAAATAGTGTATGCATTTTTTGGTATTACCTCAGGGTTTTTGGCCCTGACCGGATTTGTGGTCTATCTTAAAAGAACCGAACGTGAAAGAAGGGAACGACCAAAGTTTGTGGAATTAAAGCCGCTGTTGGTAAGATGGACATTGGGTATTACCGCTTATATTGTACTTCTATTGATGTTACATCTCGCATTTGGGATTGTGGTCCCGGCGATTCTGACAGTTTCCCTGCTGTACCTCTCCCTTTTGTTCCTATTGTTACGGGCCTTAGTGCTCTTCCTCAAAAGACGGTTGTTAAAATTTAAAAGGGCCAAATTAAAGACCGATGGCTAAGGACAAGAAAACAATCAATGGATTTAACGAGAAAATCATGCCACCAACAGTGCCAATATTCACTTTGTTCCCTAGGATATGCACTATTTATTGAACGAATGGTTTGCTGATGATGTAGAACTTCAGAACTATTGCATTTATGGAGATTCAGGTAAGACTTATAACTCCGAGGTACACGATTTCTTATTCAGTTTTCTGGTCACTGTTGCTGTACACTCGTATGCCATTAAGTTGAAGCAAGGATGGTTGTAGCTATTCGGCATCTTAAGCAACACTATTTTTTATTTATATAGGCTTTCAAATAGTTAATAATCAATAGTTTAAGAAAAGTTATACCTCTATAAAACAATAAATTAAATATAATTTAGAATAATTAATAATAATGGTTAGATTTGCCGCTCTTTAATAGAGAACTAACCCAAATGAAAAAATTGCTCTTTGTACTGTTGCTGGTCCCAGTGACACTATTGGCACAAAATAGATTTAACATATCAGGTACGGTAACGGATGAAAATGGAGAGGCCGTAGCCTTCGCCAACGTGATATTGAACAAGAACAATAAATATGCCGTTGCCGACGAAGGGGGACGCTACCAGATAAGAAATGTACGCCGTGGGGAGTACTTGATTACAATAAGCTCCTTGGGTTTTGAGACCATGACCCAGAACATCACGGTCAATCAAGATCTAGGCCTGGATTTTACTTTAATTGAAAACGTACAGAATTTGGATGATGTAACGGTAGAAGGAAAAAAAACGTCCACAAGACAAGAAGAAAGGGCCATAACCATCGGTAGTTTTGAATTGGCGGATGTGGTATCACAAACCAATATCCTTGCTGATGAAATCGACAAGATTTCCGGGGTGCGGATTCGTCGTTCAGGATCTTTAGGGGATGGTGCAGATGTGGCCATCAATGGTCTAAATGGGACTGCCGTTAGACAATTTATTGACGGGGTGCCTTTGGAGTTCCTATTCCCTGGCACAGATATCGCTACATTGCCCCTAACCGGCTTGAAAAGAGTGGATGTCTACAAAGGGGTATTACCTGTTGACATTGCCTCGGATGCCCTTGGTGGAGGTATCAATATCATTACTGAAGAAAATACAGTGAACAGGCTGCAAACCTCTTATAGTGTTGGGTCTTTTAACACGCATATCGCGGACTTTAGTCTGAACCTTACTGATGGTAAAGAAAGTTACGTTAAAGTTTCGGCAGGTATCAACTACTCCGACAATGACTACACTTTTGAAGCACCAATAAGATTGCGTGATCCACGGTCTTTAGGGGCTGCAACTCCTCAATTTATTGATTTGGAAGAACCCCTAAACGTAAAACGATTTCATGATATTTACCGTCTGCAATATAGCACAGCGACCATTGGAACTTACAACAAGAAGTGGACCGACCATGCCGAAATTGCCTATAACTATTTCAACAACTTTAGGCAACTCAATAATAATCTCAGCGGAATAACCAATATTGCCATTGGAGAAGGTTTTAGCGATAGAGAAAATAGTGCGGTAGTAATAAAGTACGACAAGACTTTAATCAAAGATAAGTTGAAGTTAAAAACAATATCGAACTATAGTGATTTGTTGACCAAATTTACGGACACCACATCCAACACCTACAATTGGCTGGGTGATATTATAACACCGTCGGGGAGTAGAGGGGAGTTTGTTGATGGCGACCCAATATTTACAGAAACCAAGACCAGAAGTTACGTCAATAGAACTACTTTAGACTTCCAAATCAATGACAAAAGTAAGCTTACATTTAGTAATATTTTTGCCAATCAGCGCCAAGAGATTAAAGAATTTGACATTGATAACCCTAAGGAATTCAATGTGTTACCAGAACAAAAAATAACCAAGGACGTAGCCGGTCTCCAATACAACAATTCTATTTTCAATGAGAAAGTAGAACTATCAGCGGCGTTAAAGTACTATACGTACAAATTGGTTGGCTTTAGTAGGTTTACCCAAACTGCAATCGAGGATACCGAAGGATTCTTGGGATGGAATGGGGGTTTAAAATATCAAATTTCCGATGCCTTCTCCATTCGTGGCTCGTATGAACGCGGATTTTTAATTCCAACAGTGGCCCAATTCGCTGGGGACGGAGTTAATATTGATGCCAATGGGGAGTTACAGCCCGAAGAAAGTGACAACTATAATTTTGGCTTTCGATATAGTGAACGCTTTAATGAGGACTATCGCCTTACATGGACGACAAATGGTTTCTTAAGGGAACAACGCAATTTCATATTTTTAGATGCCGATGCGACCAGGCAGTTTTTCACAAACGTTGGTGATATTACTTCCCAAGGATTTGAAACCGAAGTACAGTTCAATTTCTTGAGGAATTTTAATTGGAACACCAATATCAGTTATGTGGAAAGAATTATCCAAGAATTTATGTTAGACGACAGCGGTGAGCTTGAAGGTTCGCAACTGCCCAACAACCCTGTCTTTTTCTACAATACGGAGCTGGCCTGGAATACTGATGACATCTTTAATTCAGGAATAGGGGTCCGTTTATATGGCCTGTTTACATATGTTGATGAATTCAATATTCGGCCTGTGCCTGATGGAGCCAACGGGGAAACCAACCCAAATGATTTTGTCCCCGAACAAAACCGTCTGGACCTTGGGGTAGCTTTAAATTTCCTTGAGCGAAAAATCACGGCTTCCTTTAACGTCGTAAACGTTACCGATGAGGATCTTTTTGACAATTTCAGTATCCCGAGACCAGGACGTAATTTCAATTTTAAACTGATTTATGAGCTTTCAAATTTTTAATGTTATGAAAATGAATTTTAAAATTATGCCAAGCATGACGGCCCTAATTGCCATTTTTGTGGCTTGTGAGCCAGAAGAAGTGGTTACGGAAGTTGTTGTTGAAGTAACTGAAAATGGCGGTCAAGGAAGCCAAGGGATTTCCAGTTTGCCGTATTTAAAAAGTGGTTTTGTCGCGGCCTCCATTTTAAGTACACCCACTTCTTTCTCTTATTTTACCGATTATTCTGCCGATCTGCCTTCTGGGGCATTGAATTTAACAACGGAAAGTGCTGCTTCGTTTGCAGGCTATTTTCCCAATACCATCTATAAATTCTTGGCATTTGGTCCTGATTTGGCAAATATCAACTTTGAATTGGTGCGTTATGCGGTAGATTCGGAAACAAACCAAATTATTAGGGCAGGGGCCATTCCTTTAAGTGCTAATTTAAGTCAGGTATTGATATTAAATGATGATTTGGGGGTTTATACCATTTTTGACACCCAAAGCCTCTTTTTGTTTAATCCAACGACCATGCAGTTTATTCAAGAAATACCAATGCCAAACGCTGCTGCTCCAAAAGACTTTGGTGACGGCCAAGCCAATTCATACTTCCATATCATATACAGACCACAGGACAACAAGGTATTTCTTCCTTTAACCACCAACTCACCCCTTACTCCCCAGTTTTATGAAGGAACGGACATCTTTGTAGAGGTTGTTAACTTGGATTCCCGTACTTGGGAAAAAACCGCCGTGTATAATGGAGCGACCTATCCCTTGACCCGCGGAATGGAAAATCCTATGGTCGATGAGGATGGGAATATCTTTATACTATCCCAAGGACAATACAGTTTGGATTTTCAATTTGGTCCGGCAGCTCCATCAAGCTCCCGACCACAGATTTTAAAAATTCCAGCAGGAAGTACTGATTTTGACTTGGACTACTCTTGGAATCCTGTGGATGTTCTTGGCTTTCAAAATTCCGTAGCACAATTGATGACAGGTTCCATATACGATTCCAATGGTATTGCGTATGCTGCGATGACTGCTGAAGCGGATATTCCCCGTGTAAACGAACTGTTGGCCAAATTGGCAAATGGTACTATCACCGACTTGGAATTTGCTGAATTGGCAAACCTGGTCACCAATAGCCCCAATATGAGATGGAGCAAAATTGACTTAAACGCAAAAACAGTTGAAACCTTGCCCGGTATTACCTCTACCGCAGGATTTGTATATCCGTTTTCGTATAAAGCGGATGGTAAATTCTACTTTCAAGTAGCGAATCCCGATGTAGGTGTCAACGGATACTATGAATTTGTCCCAGCCACCAACACCAGTACCAATATTTACAATGTGGTGGAAGGGGGAATCGCCACACACTTATTTATTCTTCAAGAATAGATTACAAGTTTAGTTTGATTAAGTTTTATGGTAAGAAGGGCCCATTCACTTTTGGATGGGCCCTTTTAATTCATACCATATTATTTTTAATGCTCAATAGCAATCCATTTTCAATTGCTCTTGATGTTCAAACGCACTAAGTGGCTTGTTCAAAAGGGTGTGCGATAATTCTTCCAGCACCTGCAACACGGCACTCTGCATAGCCATGGAGCCACAAATCATAAAGACAGCACCTATTTCCAATTTTTTGGCAAGTTTTTCTTTGTCCCTTTCCAACAACTGCTGTACATAAACCTTGGTTCCGTTTTCTTGGGATAGCGCTAGATGAAGACGCGCCAGTCGCTTACTTTCCAAGGCCCCATTTAAATAATCCTGATAAATGGTTACTGAATTTTGGGTACGTCCACCCCAATAAAGGTCGATAGGAATGGCACCTTCATTTTCATCTATGATCCCCAAAAATGGGGCGATACCCGTACCATTTCCTATACAAACAATCGCCGGTGCGCTTTTTGGAAAATGAAAATCAACATTTCTTTTAATGCTACCCCTAAGGGTTTCGTTATGCGTTACCGTACTCAAAAAGGAGGAACAGATTCCAAACTCGTGCTTTTTTATGCTCAAAAGGAGTTCCCCATTGTACTTGGCGATGGAATAGGATCTTGGGATACCGTCTTCTTGCGGGGTATATTCCCATAGATCTCCTGACCGAAATTTGAGTTTCCGTTTCGGCTTGAGGTGCAGGAGGTAGGTATCATCCAAATTCAGTGCTGTTTTTTGCACCACTTCAAAAGCATGGGATTTGGACTTTTTTATTTTCCTTTTTGGAGCATCCACTTGAATTTGAACTCCTGTGGCCAAACTCCATCCATTTACCCAATCCTTAAAGGCTTCAAAGGATTGATTATTGATTTTATAAAGTGGCACCCCTAGCGTAAAATCCTCTTTCAATGCTAAAAGTCCATCCAATTCAATGGCAAATTGACAATAACTGGGATAGGTCAAAGAACCAAAGCCAACCACACTGAATTGCAACGGATGAGGTTGTTGTACCACTTGCAACAGGCGCTTGATATTCCTGGCATTGGTAGGTGCCTCACCCTCTCCGTAGGTCGCCGTTAAAAAAATCAGGTGTTCGGCTTTTTTGTAAGTGGTATACTCATTTATCTGTGAAACAAAGACCGTTTTCCCAGCTCCTTTCAGTGCCTTTTCCAATGCTTCCGCGAAGCCATAGGTAGTGCCGGTTTCAGAACCTACCAGGATAATATGACTGCATTTGTCCTTATCCGTTTTGGTCTTAAGAACCTTGGAACTCTTAATGCGTTTGCGCCACATTACAAATCCAGAATAGATAAAAAACAGGATGGAAATACTGGCAAAAAGCAGTACCAAGGACCAAAGTAGGGATCCTTGTCCCGTGTGCAGTGTTAAACTCAATTGACTTAAAACAAGAGCAAAGGGATATTTTTGTTCGCTTAGAATAGCGCCAGTATATTGGTGCACATAAAGTTCGCGATCTGCAAGGGCCAGTTCAAAATAGTCTTCTGGAAACTCGGAAAAAGGAAAGGTAACGGAACGGACCTCATCCAAGGTAATTTCTTGAAACAGGTCCAATTCCATTGAAGCTATTGACATATCCACATCCCCATCAGGTTCCAGTAGGTCGTGGGTAACTTTTGCGGAAGGAAGGAGGTTGAACTTTTCAGCGGAAAGATATACCCCTGTCGCAGCTACGATGATGATGGGCACTAAAAACCAACGCCCCAAAATCACATGATAGCGCAACTCAAAATAATCCTTTTGAACCTTAGAGAAGAGTTTTCCTATCCCTCCCTGACGCTTAATGATAAGCAATAATCCGGTGATGGCAATGAGACAGAGCAAAAATGAAACCAAGCCTACAAAAAAGCGCCCTATACCCTTTAAGAATAAAGAACGATGCAAATTGGTGGTAAATTGAAAAATAGGATGCTGGGGATGGGGCTCCCCTAAAATGGCACCGGATATGGGGTGTACATATACGGATTTGCTATCCCCGCTTTGGGTAACGACATCAGCCACCAAGAAGTCATTGGCGTCCACCTTAAGTGTAAGTACTTCATCGTACTCCTTTTGTAAAACACCAAGCGTTTCGGCCAAGGTTATTTCTGAAAGCTTCTCCGGACCATAGGGTCTTATGACACTTTGCATAGGCTCAAAAGCTAGGATAATCCCCGTTATTGAAGCCAAAAGCAAAAAAAGGCCCGAAGTTAGGGCCAGTGTTAAATGACTATATCTCCAAATAGAGATGGTCATACATAAGTTATTGTGGAATCATACGAACATATCGGATGAACCCTTTTCCTTCTTTTTTGGATTTCAAGTTCTCCGCTGTAAGTTCAAACTCTAAATCATCCGCATAATATTCTTGATCTTCCACGGCAGATTCGAATCTGATTTTGTACCCTGTATCTATCTTATCGACCGGAATCTTCAGTACCGCCATTTTGCGCTGCCCGCCTGTTACGGTTTCTCCAACTATGGCGTCGATATCAGGTCTCTTAATACCATACAGATTTTTCCACCATTCCGTAATATCACGATACCATTCGCTATCATCACCCTGTACATATAGGGTTTCCAAATAGTTTCCCTCACTATCCACAATGGAAACCACTACATAAGCACCTTCTCCTTCGTAGTTAGTAAGTTGAATCATGCACTTGTAGTTCACCCTGTCATCAGGAGCTTGGGCAAAAGCCAGCAAACCCAAGAATACGATTCCCAGGAAAGCCTTAAAAAAAGTCTTCATCTTTTTTAATTTTCTTTTTCGTCACAATTTTAGGAAATCCAATTGGTTTTCCTCTAGTTGGAGCAGTTCATTCTCCTTGGCCAAGTCGTATACCGTTTCTTCAAAATCCGTTTTTAAGGTAACATCAGCACCTTTTTCAATAAGATATTTCAATATCTCGGTATTGGCAGTGGACATCGCTGCCAAATGAAGGGCTGTGTTCCCCTCATTGTTCTTCTTATTAAGGTCCAGGCCAAACTCTTCCAAACGTTTTAAAAGCGGGAGGTTATTTTCTTTTGCTGCCAAGTGTAACAAGGTGTTCCCATCGTGCTGCAACTCATCCATCGCCAGACCGGCAGTACGCAAAATTTCCAATTTGGTTTCAAAGGCATCCGGGCTTTTTGGATTGTAGGTCTCCAGCAAATAATAGGCTAGGGTATTGTCCTTTTCGTCCTTCGTGGTGAAACTGGCTCCTTGGTCCAACAAAAATTTCACGACCTCCGGCTTATTTCTAGAAACGGCCCATGCCAAGGCCGAACGCCCCTTGGTATCCTTTACATCAAAATTTTTGACCTGCTTGCCCAAAAATTGTACTACTTCCAGGCTATTGCCCCCACTGGCATACATGAATGGGGTATGCCCTTCATTGTCCTGTAGGTTCATGTCCAGTCCAGCACCTAGCAAATGATCATAAAGGTCCATGTCTTTGTTGCGCCATGAAATCAAGTGCAGCAGGTTCTCTCCGTCCTTATTGACCAAGTCATTGGCAAGGCCCAAACCTTCAAGATAGTGGTAAACATCCATTCCATTTTGTTGTCCTCTGGTCCCAGCAGCAGCCATAAATAGGGCATTTTCACCGCTTGCGCTTACCTTTTTAAAATCTGCTCCCTTTTCAATCAATTGTTTTAGCATAGCAATATTGCCGCCTTTGGACGCATATTGGAAAAGGCCATTGCCTTCATCATCGGCACTGTCAAAAGATAAGCCCTTATCCATAAGGTATTCCAAAATGCCAAAGTCCTTGGCAAAAGGAGACACCAATAACAGGGCATTGGCCCCACTATGGTTGGTGGCGTTGATATTGGCATCATATTCCAACAGGAAATCATACAATTTTGGGTCCGTTTGTCCGGCTATTGCGGCAAAATTCAGCACAGAATACCCGTGTGCGTCCTCAATATTGGCTTTGGCTCCCCTATCGACCAGCCATTGCATCATTTCCAGGTTCCCTTTGTAGGCCGCCCAAAAAATATAGGTGCGCCCATCGTGGGTCATTTTGTCCACTTCATTGCCCTTTTTGTTAAGAATGTGAACCATTGTCGTATTGTTCACCTGCTCTAAAAAAGCATAGCAAACCCCATCGAACAGGTACTGATTGAGTTCCGTGATATCATTGCCTTCCGCAATGGCCTTTTCTACGGCTGCTATGGAGGGATCTCCCTTCCAATATTCACGCTGTAGAAAAAGATTATCTTGGGCCAACATCATGGTGGTGACCAGATAAAAAATTGGAAATATATAGTTCTTTTTCATGATCATTTACTTTTTGAGTCAGTGGGAGTTTCTTTCACCACAAAAGACTCGATAACACTGTTTAT
Source organism: Bacteroidota bacterium (assembly GCA_039184365.1). Lineage (GTDB taxonomy): Bacteria > Bacteroidota > Bacteroidia > Flavobacteriales > Flavobacteriaceae > Croceivirga. Next base: position 15,664 of record JBCDBE010000052.1, read on the forward strand.
CTTGTCCTTTTCTAGCATTTCATCGCTAAAAAGGTGTTTGTACAATACTTTGTTATCCACCTTTTCCTTAAGGATGAGATTGGTATTTCGGGCATAAACCTCATCCCATTTAGAACGGACAGTGGCCCATTTGTCGTAATGTTCCACCCACCAATCGGCGGCAGCCTTACATCTTTCATCGGCAACCTTAACATACCTATTGTATCCTTTTTCTTTGGCAAGAACAAAATCATCTTCACCCACCTTACGCATCACCTTATCATTATCCTGGTCATGTACCCAACCTTCTGTGGTAATTTCATGGCGGTTACCCCTCATCGTAATGTTGTAATCTGCACGGGTCGTAAATTCCCTTCTAGGCAACGGGGCTGGAGTCGTATTTTCCCAATAACTCTTGCCGTCCACGTGTACCCAAGTTGCCGTACCCTCGTATCGTGGACTATCGTCAACCTGAAATACTTTTTGGGTCCACTGACCCATTACTTGGTTGGGTTCTTTTTTTTCAAAAGTCCAATTGTTATCACCGTTGTAATAATAAAGGTCAGTATTCTCATAGAGCCAATCCTGCCTCCAGTGCTTTACAATATAAGGTTGACTTGGGGGACCTACCTGTAAAATATGCTGAATGGCTATTCTATCGTCTTCGTCCACAAACAATTGCGCCCACTCCAAAGCACTTTCCACTTTGGTTTTTGAAGGTTTGTACAAGGAATCGGTACTGTAGTTAAAAGTCTCGGCAAAATTGAAGGTTACCTCAAAGCAACCACACATCCCCTTTATCGCTTCTCTATCAAGCTTCTTTTTTTCTTGTCCCCTAAGACCGATTATCGTGGTGATAAAGGCCAAAGTGATTACACTTATTTTTTTCATAACTCGTGATTCTTTTTCGTGAAAATAATAAACCCTTATTTAGAATGAATAAAAATTAGGATTATCTTTGCGCAAATTTACGGCAGAATGCGTCGAATTAAAAAGTATTTGATTGTTATTTTGAGCTCCTTAACGGGTTTTTGCTCATTTGCACAAGAGGGTACGCAAAACGATAGTGTTCTCACCCAAAATTTAAACGAAGTAGTGGTGACCGCGACCCGAACCCTACGTCAACTCTCTTCACTCCCACTCCCGGTAACCTTAGTACCAAAAAAACAGATCGAGCGTTCTGGGGTGACCCGTTTGAACCAGATTTTAAATGAGCAGACCGGTATCATCATGACGCCGGATGTTACCATTGGAGGTGGCGAAGGGGTGCAAATACAAGGTATTGCCTCAGATTATATTTTGGTGCTGATTGATGGGGTACCCGTAGTGGGCAGAAGTTCAGGAAATTTGGATTTAAGCCGTTTTGCCATAGGGAATGTCGAGCAGATTGAAGTGGTCAAAGGACCTTCTTCCGCACTCTTTGGCTCCGAAGCCCTTGGGGGGGTCATCAATATCATTACGGAGCGTCCAAAGACTGAAAAAATAACGGGGCAAATTAGTCATCGTGCCGCCACCTTTAACAACCAAAATTCCACCTTGAGCCTTAATCAACGAAAGGGCAAACTGGGATACTCCTTATTCTTGGATAGGCTAAGTACGGATGGTTATGATCTATCAGATGGTGACAATGGTCAGACCATCAATCCTTTTTTTAACTACACCTTCAATGGTCGGGTGTATTATGACGCCTCCGATAAATTGAGTTTGTTTGCATCAGGCCGCTACTTTACACAAGATTTTGATGTGCCGTCAGGTACCAGTGAAGAACGCGATGGCAATGCCCAGTTACGAGTTGACCATAGGCTTTCCAAGAAATCACAATTTGAGTATGAGCTGTATTACACTAACTATCTGACCAATGAGCAGGCGGTTGACCCCATTGACAATGAGGTCTTACTGGACAATGATTTTGACCAGAAACTGTTTCGTCCGGAGGTGCGTTACAATCTTAGCTTTACGGAACAAAACACCCTAACCATGGGGGGCGGTTACAATTTTGAAACATTGGACCGCTCCCTTTTTTCGGAACAGGTTAGCTTTGACTCCCAATACATCTTTGCGCAGTACGACTTTTCGCCCTTTCAAAAACTTAACGTTATTGTTGGTGCCCGTTTTGATAACCACAGCGAATACAATTCACAGTTCAGTCCAAAAATTTCTGCCCGATATGAAATACTTGAAGGGTTGGCCATCAAGGGATCCGTAGGTAGCGGATTTAAAGCCCCTGATTTTAGACAGCTTTATTTAGATTTCACCAATGCCCTTGGTGGTGGGTATTCGGTATTTGGAAAGGAAGTTGAGGTACAGGGAATGCAACGGCTTATCGCCAATGACGAAATTATTACGGATGGGGATGGAAACCTGATCCTACCGGTAGCACTGGATGAATTGGGGGAATCCCTAAATGCGGAAAGCTCCATTGGATATAATTTCGGGATTGGCTTCAGGAAAGGAAGCCTAAGGGCAGATGTCAATCTCTTTAGAAACGACTTTACCGACCTTATTGACACGAGAATTTTAGCCACTAAAAGAAACGGGGCCAATGTGTTTGGTTACGTGAATAGGGAACGGGTATATACCCAAGGGCTTGAAGTGGACCTTCAATACAGTCCCCTGGAAAATTTGAACCTTTCCACTGGATATCAACTGCTTTATGCCTTTGATAAGGACCGTAAGGAAGAGCTGGAGGAGAATGGGGCCTTTGCCCGGGACCCAGTAACCCTGGAAACCATTCGAATCAATAATGACGATTATTTTGGATTGGAAAACCGTTCGCGCCACATTGTCAACTTCAAAGCGTTCTATGAAGTCCCCGAATGGGATGCCAATGCCAATCTTAGGGTCATCTATCGAAGCCGGTTTGGACTAACCGATATCAATGGCAATGGCTTCTTGGACAACTTTGACGATTCTTTTGTGGACGGCTACGCCTTGGTCAACCTATCTTTTGGGAAACGCTTTTTTAAAAATTATCAAGTTCAGGTAGGCGCCGATAACCTATTTGATTTTAGGGGGGAAAATCCGTTTTCCACCGACAACAATACCATCCTGGTCAATCCGGGAATACAATTATTCGGACGATTAAATATTGAATTTTAAATTTTAGGATTACTATGAAAACTACATTTAAATTATTTGGTTTGATTTTTATGCTATTTGCTTTTGTGGCCTGTAGCGATGATGATGATGCGGACCCAGCACCGGTAGAATTTACGGTCACTGCTATTAGCCCGGAGTCCGGGACCGTAGGTACCGAAATTACCATTACCGGGACGGATTTTCCAACGGATGCTTCCGCTATCAATTTGACCTTTGACGGGGTAGCCGCCACCATCAGTTCCATTAGCAGTACACAGATTATTACCACGGTGCCCGCTGGAGCTACTTCTGGGGAGGTAAGTATTGCTGCCAATGGATTCACAAAAACGACCCCTGTAGCATTTACCGTTTTAGCCGAATTGGTTTCGGGGACCATGGAAAACTTGTTTGCCCCTTCCACCAGTAACTTCGGGGCTCCAGCAGCTGGGGAATTCACCAAATTCAGTTTTGCCACAGGTGATGTTACAGACAGTGATACCGAATGGGATATCGCCTTTAGAACCACTACGATTGCCGTTAATGGAGGGATGGACGCCGGTACCAACGATGAACCTGAGCGTAACGGAAATGGGGGTGCTTCCATCTTTGAAGGACTTTTCTCTGAAGTTACTTCAACGGATGGATTGACCTTTGCCCAAGATGGAACAGGAGCCTTTGCCATTCCTACAGGAAGTAATAACGGCTGGTACAATTATAATCCAATGACAAATGTAATTAGCCCCCTGCCTGGTAAAATTTTGGTATTCAGAACCCATGACGGCAAGATGGCCAAAGTTGAGGTACTTAGCTATTATGAGAATGCACCTGCCAATCCTGATGGGTTTGCTGACACTCCAAGGTACTATACCTTTAATTATGTATACAACCCCAATGAGGGCGAGACCTCATTGGCCAACTAAATTGGCGACAAGTGCGGACAAGTAAACCCAAGTAGGGCGAATGGTACGGCTTTATCCCATGGATAAAGTCTGTTTATGTTCAATTTTAAGTTTGAGTTAGTAATGGCCGGGATTTTAATTTGGTTTTTCCCGGCCTTCTCTACATAGACTATGAAACTGATTTATAAAAATGATTACGGGGCCACGTTTAAAATCAAAAACGTGCCCAACACCAATTGTTCCCTACAGTTGGTCGTGGATTGCATCGGTATATTTTTGACGGAGTCCGATTTGTCGAAGTTGTTGCACATGGTGGAACAATCCAACCAACCTTGTTATTGTGAGGACTGTCATGGGGAAAAATGCAAGAGGTTATGGTGCACCAGCAAGTATTATGAGTTTGGCCTCGCGCTGAACGAAGAAAATATAAAAGGACTGGTGGATTTGGTCAAGGGCACACAGTTTTTGTTGAACATGGACGAAACCTTAAAGCAATACCGCCTAAAACCGGATCGGGACGATTAAGGCCGCAAAAGGTGCAACGCTAAAACTATAAAACCTTTCAATTGAATTTTATTAATTTGACTGCAATGGGTTGAGTTACTTAACCCCCCAAATAGGGGTTTTGTTTTTTGTAGATCAAAGCATTTCCCCCCTAGCTGGATAGCCGGATTGTACAATATAATCCACCGCCTTTACAAAGGAGGGAAGATACGGGCGACCCCAAGGGTTGCTGGTCATGGAGGCATAATACACATCGTTGTTGTTATCCACCAAAAAAAGTCCGGGTTCACTGAACACCTTGGGCTCCCCATCCTTGGCGGCCCCACTGATATAGAGGCCCCAATTTTTCGCCGTTTCCAAATCCAGTCCGTAGCCCAAGGGTAAATCCTGAAGACCCCAATCCTTACGGGACAGTCGGGCGCGTTTTTCAGAATCCATACTTAGGGGAATAACCGCTACCCCACGTTCCTCAAAACTTGGTTTCAGTTCCTGCAACTGCTGCAAATACCTTTTACAAATGGGACAATGCAGTCCACGGTAAAAAACGATGAGGGTAAAATTTTGGGGATATTGATCTTTCAAGTACCAATTACCGCCTCCTAAAAGGGAAAATTCCAAGGTTGGAGCTTGATGTTTTGGTGTGGGTCGTGTCATAGCTTATCAATTAAAAGTGGGTATTCAAATGGTTTTTGAATCTTTGAAAGTCATTTTCAATATCAGGGTTTTTCATCACATCATAGGCCATAAAGGTGGGTAAGGGCTGCAGACCGAACCATTTAAAATTCAAGTGCATGGGACGTAACAGTTCGTCCTCTGTCAAGCCTTCAAAGAAGGTCTCATTGGGGTCATTAAAGGCCTCTTTCGGGGCATTGGCCGTTACGGAAATCATGTATTGTCCGTTGAGCTTACCGCCCAGGCCATAGTTCTTCTTGGGCGCGGCTGCCGTGCGGCCATCACCATCGGAAAGTTCCCCCATCATTCCATAGGAGAACACCTCATCGATATATTTTTTAAACGACCAACTCACGCCCATCCAATTCAATGGGGTCTGAAAAAAGACCACATCCGCCCATTTGAACTTCTCTATTTCTCGGTTGATCTCATAGTCATCTTCCATGGTGGTCACTTTTACTTGGTGACCCTTACCTTCAAAATAGGCCTTGGCCCTTTCGGTTAAGGTGGCATTTAACCGACCTTCTGAAAACGGGTATTTTTGATGACCGTTGATGATAAAAAAACGCCTCATTAAAGGAATAGTTTACATTAGTATTACAAAGAAACTTATTTTAGTTTATATTTGATACTAATATTATTAATACTGGCTTAAATAGTAGTTACCTAGAAGTTACCATGGGAAGAAAATATGTGGACAACCCCAATAGCTGCACCTTGGTGCATACCATGAACCTTATCGGCAATAAGTGGAAACCCATCATCCTCTACCTATTGTCGAACGGACCTTTACGCTTTGGTATGCTGATCATTTTCGTACCTACCATATCCCGGAAGGTGTTGGCCACACAACTCAAAGAACTGGAACAAGATGGCCTCATTGTTCGTAAGGCTTATGCTGAAATACCCCCTAGGGTAGAATACTCCCTCTCATCAAAGGCTACGGGCCTGTTGCCCGCATTACGGGCTTTGAGCAATTGGGCACAGGAAAACTATCCCGACATTGCCTTTGAGGAATGTAAAATTGCCGAAACACCAAAGAAAACGGCCTAGCTTACCGAAACCCCAGTCAACGCCTTTTATAACGAACGGGTGTTAAGGGTATTGAATGGTCAACCAACCGCAAGTGTCATTTCGAACGAACCCTCAGCGGTCACATCGAGCGACTTGTACTGAACGTGTCGAAGCAAGTAGAGATGCCGTCGAAGGGCAGCGCGACAAATCTATGGTTCCAAAGGGGGATTTCCCAATCGTCGCTCCGCTCCTCATTTCGAAATGACAAAAAGGGATACGAATGTCTTTTCGATTGGAATGCAATGCGTATGGGAAATCTCATTTAAGGCAATGGAGAAGGCAAATCATTGCAGTAAAACCCTATTTTTTTTGTGGTTTTTGTATAGTCAAAATTAGCACCCTTCCCTTATATTGCAAGGGACAATCAACTCCCCCAACGCATAGTGAATCCAAAAATGAAACACGAATTATACCATTCATATTGCTACGCCTTAGCGAATTGAGTAAGAAATTTCAAATGACACAAGAAGAAATAGCAACAAATCTCGAAGTTACTTTAAAACCGGAATATATAGTCGGACTTTCCATTTTAGCCACTGTTGGGCTAGTAACTATGTGGTGGATGTTTTGGCGTTATGTTTCAAAATCGAACGAAAATATTTTTGATATTATCAAAAGCCCCGCAACATTTAAAATAATAACGGTTATGGGTGTTGTGGCCGCAACCGTTGTCTTAAGCTTGGCAGGAAGGTTAGAAGGAAATATTACAGGAGCTATTTTAAGCGGAATTGTTGGATATGTTTTGGGACAACTATCCTTAAAAAAAGAAGAGGAAAATAAAGGAAAAAACTAACCGGTTTAGATATTGGCCATTGTTCCTTGTCTTTCATGAAACTTCAAAATAAGAGTATTCATCCACTGCCGATTACCTAGGGGAATGATTCTTTTGAAAAGCGTATTGCTACCACAATCAACGAGGACTTGTTGAAGATAATAACGAAATCATAGTGGAAACCATAGATAAAATTTAAATCCCCAGTCAATTTGGAAGACCTATTCATCTACATACTTCCCTTACTATGCATTTACCTTTTATACCTTGTGTTAAAGAAATATTACCTGCCAAGGATTTATGGGACCCTAGGTGAAGTTTATGTAGCAAGAATATTAAAAAGACTAAACAAGAAAGATTTCATTGTTCACAATAATATTTACCTGAAAAAAAATGATAAAACGTCACAAGTTGATCATTTGATTCTCTCTATTTATGGTATTTATGTTATTGAAACAAAAAACTTTAAAGGTTGGATTTTTGGCAAAGAAAAAGCCAAATTTTGGACCCAAACACTGTATAGGAAAAAATACAAAATTTACAATCCGG
>JBCDBE010000053.1:0-23001 GCA_039184365.1 Bacteroidota bacterium
ATAAATCCGTTGGATGATGTCCCCAGTGTTTTTAGAGTCAAAAAAAGCAATGGGCAAACGCATAAGTTTCATCAGAAAATCTGAAATGAGGTTGATATTGATACGACTGGTGACATGCAATAAAATCCAACTACGTATGACTTCAACCGTGGTCTGGGACACAAACAATGTCAATTGGGCAATCAAAATCAAATAGATGAAACCGATATTCTGATAATTGATGCCGTAATCCACAATGGATTGTGTTAAAAATGGAAATATAAGCTGGAGAATACTGCCAATGAAAAGACCTAGAAAAAGCTGAACAACATATTTGGAGTACGGTTTAAAATATGAAGTCAAGAAGCGAAACCCCAGTCTTGACTCTTGTTCTTGCCCGAATTCGTAAAATCGAGGTGTAGTCTCAAAAAGTAACAAAAAGCCTTCAGAGTTTTCCCCAGCTCCCTTACCAATCCATCCCTTAACAAACTCTATAGTACTGTAGTCTAAAAAACCGTGTGCTGGATCAGCTATAAAGACCCGTTCCTTGGTAATCTTATAAACAATTACAAAGTGCCGTTGTCGCCAATGCGCAATGCAGGGCAGGGGAGCTTCTTTTTCCAAAGTCGAAATATCCAAACTGACAGCAAGGGTATGAAAACCAATGATTTCAGCGGCCTCAGCAATGCCACCCATTGACACTCCTTCTCGAGTTATATTTGATTTTTGTCGAAGGAAATCTATTGGTATGGAGCGCCCATAATATTTTGCAATCATCTGGATGCAGGTAGGTCCACAATCCATTTGGTCCAGTTGTCTATAAAATGGGAATTCTCGAAAGCGAAGCATAAGAGTACAATATAAGTCTTCAGATTGGGCTCAGGTTTCCAAAAAACTTCACGAATTATGAGATAAAACATTCAATTTTAACAAAAATGAAATGAAAACTAATAAATCATTGTAAAATCAAGTATTTAGTTTAATTTTGCATCGCTTTGAGAACAGCCGAGTCTACTTAAGGCAAGAAAGCGGCCTCCGCTTTCGCAGAAAGGAATTAATAACCAGGGTCGGGCACCCTACAAATTAATGTGATATGCCAGTTAGAATTCGATTACAGCGCCACGGTAAAAAAGGAAAACCATTTTATTGGATCGTGGCCGCAGATTCCCGATCAAAGAGAGACGGTAAATTTTTGGAAAAATTGGGTACCTATAATCCCAATACCAATCCCGCAACCATCAACTTGGATGTGGATGGTTCCGTACAATGGTTGCATAATGGTGCACAGCCAACGGATACCGCTCGAGCCATCTTAAGCTATAAAGGCGTTTTGATGAAAAAACACCTTTTGGAGGGTGTAAAAAAGGGAGCGTTTGACGAGGCAGAAGCCGAAAAGCGATTTACTACCTGGTTGGAAGAAAAAGAAAACAAAATCCAGGCCAAAAGGGATGGATTGAGCAAGGCCGACGCTGATGCCAAGGCCAAAGCATTGGAAGCGGAGAAGGAAGCTAATGAGAAGAGAATTGCCGCACAACAGCCAGAACCTGAGGTGGTTGCTGAGCCTGCCGAAGTAGAAGAGGCTGCCGAAGAAACAGTAGCTGAAGGCGAGGCTGTGGAGGTCACAGAAGAAACCACTGAAGCTGCAGTGGAAGAAGCACCGGTTGAAGCAGCAACAGAAGAACCAGCCGCGGAAGCAGAAGCTGTTGCGGAAGAAGCTGCGCCAGCTGAGGAAGCTGCACCAGAAGCTGCCGAAGAAGAGGCTCCAAAAGAGTAATTTCCTAAGATGCGCAAAGACGAGTGTTTCTATCTCGGTAAAATCGTATCAAAATATAGTTTCAAAGGCGAGGTATTGATCAAGTTGGATACCGATGAGCCCGAGATTTATGAAAGAATGGAATCCGTTTTTGTCGATTTAGACAAGAATTTGATTCCATTTTTCATTGAAAAAAGCCAATTGCACAAGTCCAGCCTGCTACGGGTACAATTCGAGGATGTTGGGGACGAGGCTTCTGCCAATGCATTATTGGGAAAAGAAGTTTACCTACCCTTGACCCTACTGCCAAAATTATCCGGTAACCAATTTTACTATCATGAGGTGATAGGTTTCACCGTAATGGATGCAGAACACGGAGACATTGGTAGCATCGAATCCATAAACGATTCCTCTTCCCAAGTACTTTTTGAAGTAAAAAAGGGCGGGAAGGAACTTCTCATTCCCATATCGGATGATATTATCTCCAAAGTGGATAGGGCATCCAAAACCATTTATGTAACAACACCGGAAGGATTGGTCGACCTCTATTTGCGTTAGTATCACTACATTTATTGGAATACGAATGCCAAATACTCTCTACCCATGCGTATAGTAGTAGCCCTATGTCTATTTTGCCTTGTTATCTGTTGCAAGACACACACCGAAGAAATCCCCATAAAACAACCTCCTAACGTCATTATTATTTTCACCGATGACCAAGGATATGCTGATGTTGGTGTCTTTGGAGCCACGGACATTTCAACCCCTCATTTGGACCAAATGGCTATGGAAGGGGTGAAACTTAGCAGTTTTTATGCTGCCCAACCCGTTTGTTCCGCTTCAAGGGCTGCTTTGTTAACGGGCTGCTATCCCAACCGTATTGGGATTCATAATGCTTTTATGCCCTATTCAAAAATAGGTTTGAACCCCGATGAGACCACCTTGGCAGAAATGCTCAAGAAACAGGGATACGCTACTGGAATTTTCGGGAAATGGCATTTGGGGGATGCCCCTGAATTCCTGCCCCTAGAACATGGTTTTGACGAATGGTTTGGAATTCCGTATTCCAATGACATGTGGCCCAAACATCCACAACAGGGCACTATATTCAACTTTGGCCCTTTACCGCTATACCACAACGAAAAGGTGATTGATACCCTTTGGGACCAATCCAACCTAACTGGGGAAATCACACGAAGAAGCGTTGATTTTATCCAAAGGAACAAAGACGTCCCTTTCTTTCTCTATGTACCGCACCCCCAACCCCATGTTCCATTGTATGCTTCCAATGATTTTAAGGGCAAATCAAAAAGAGGACGCTATGGGGATGTTATTATGGAAATTGATTGGTCCGTTGGTGAACTAGTAAAGGCATTGAAGAACCAAGGGTTGGAAGACAACACTATGGTTATATTCACCTCGGATAATGGTCCTTGGCTGTCTTATGGCAATCATGCGGGAAGCGCCAAGCCCCTCAGGGAAGGGAAAGGTACTACATGGGAAGGTGGACAACGTGAACCTTGTATCATAAGATATCCAGATAGTCTGGAAGCCGGAAAAGTAATCAAAACCCCGATAATGGCGATTGATCTATTACCTACCATTGCCGATGTCCTCGATTGCGACCTGCCGCAAAGGCAAATTGATGGGAAAAGTGCCTGGGAGCTCTTAAAGGGTTCCTCTGACGCTTCTCCACAAAAAGCCTACTTCTTTTATTATCGGGTCAATGAGCTCCACGCGGTCCGATATGATCATTGGAAATTATATTTTCCGCATCGGTATCGAACCATGGAGCATCAGAAAAACGGTAAAGATGGCCTTCCAGGAACATATACGTATCGGGAGGTATTGGAAATTGAACTCTACGATTTGGAAAGTGATATCGGTGAAACTTCCAATGTAGCTGCCCTATATCCCGACATCGTTTCAAAAATCCAAAAAATAGCTGACAAAAAACGTGCTGAACTTGGCGATGCCCTTTATGGGATTGAAGGTGAGGAAACACGACTACCAGGAAAGGTTAAGTAGAAGATGAAGCCCTTTAAGTTCAAACAATTCACCATCCATCAAGACCGCAGTGCCATGAAAGTGGGTACGGATGGCGTGCTTTTAGGGGCGGTGGCATCCCTGAAAAACCACCCTAATTCCATTTTAGACATTGGTGCAGGAACTGGACTAATTGCCCTTATGCTGGCCCAACGTTCTTCGGCCGAAACTATCGATGCAATGGAATTGGATGAAAGTGCCTATGAGCAGTGTGTTGAAAACTTTGAAGCTTCGCCGTGGGCCAACCGCCTTTTCTGTTACCATGCTTCCTTTCAAGAATTCTATCGGGAAATGGAGGAACATTATGAGGTAATTGTTTCAAACCCCCCTTTCTTTTCCGAAGACGTTTCAAGCAGAAGTTCATCTCGAGATCAGGCCCGTCAAAACAATGCATTACCGTTTGAACACCTCTTCGAAGGTGTTGAAAAATTGCTTGCCAAGACCGGTATTTTTGCCGTCATCATTCCCAAAACCCAAGAGAAGAGGGTTTTGGAACTGGCCAAACAGATGCGTTTGTTTCCTTTTGAAATCCTTAGAATAAAGGGAAACCCCAATGTTCCCTTCAAGCGCTGTATCCTTCAATTTTCATACATGGAAACCCCTATCTCCGAAAAGGAACTTATTATAGAATTGGAAAGACATGAATTCACTAATGCGTATATCAATTTAACCAAGGATTTCCACCCCCATTTGTAAAAAAAGCAACCTAAAGCCAATAGTGCCCTCTTACTTATACAACGTAAAAGAAATGATACGACCAGTTTTTGTCCTGTTTCTAGGAGTATTTCTTTCCTGTACCAGTAAAGAAATAAAAGGCGAAGAACAACTTGTTTTTGATGTATATGAAACCCAGGAATGGAGATTGGTTAAGATGACAGGAAGTATTCCCAATTCTGAAACTACAGGTGACGCTATGGAATGGCAAGAGACCTACATTTTTAGGGATGATTTAACCTTTTCCAAGACTAGGGTATGGGGGGAACGAACGACCACAGCTTCCGGTCGATTTACCGTTCAGGAAAACGATGTGGAGATAGGCATGTTCCTTGTTTTTGAAAATAATTTTGAACTAGTGGGAAACTGTCAGCTACAAAATGAGGAATATCTTTATTTTACCGAAGACAAAAAGACATTGCTAAGCGGTTGGTGGGCTTGTGATGGTCCAGGACTTTTCTACCAAAGAACTAACTAAGAACTATTTCATAGAAGCGGAATGTAACATTTTAGCCTGCAGATGTTATATTTCGTTACTACCTTTGGAAAAAAAATTTGAATGAGGCCAGATTTATTTGAAGCTCCGGATTACTACAATGTAGACGACCTTCTTTCAGACGAACATAAGTTGGTTCGCGATGCTGCCCGACAATGGGTAAAACGTGATGTTTCCCCCATCATAGAAGAATATGCCCAGAAGGCCGAATTTCCCAATCAGATAATCAATGGATTGGCTGAAATTGGTGCTTTCGGACCTTACATTCCCGAAGCATACGGCGGTGCTGGGCTAGATCAAATCAGTTATGGACTCATCATGCAAGAAATTGAACGAGGTGACAGTGGCGTTCGCTCCACGGCCTCGGTACAGTCCTCCTTGGTCATGTATCCCATATTCGCCTATGGGACGGAAGAGCAGCGAAAAAAATACCTGCCGAAATTGGCTACGGGAGAATGGATGGGTTGTTTTGGATTGACCGAACCCGACCATGGATCCAATCCAGGGGGCATGGAAACCAAATACAGGGACATGGGCGATCATTACCTATTGAATGGTGCGAAACTCTGGATATCCAATTCCCCTTTTGCCGATGTTGCCGTGGTTTGGGCCAAAAGTGAGGAAGGAAGGATTCATGGCCTTATTGTGGAAAGGGGCATGGAAGGCTTTTCCACTCCAGAGACCCATAACAAATGGTCACTTAGGGCTTCTGCTACCGGAGAGTTAATCTTTGATGATGTCAAGGTTCCCAAAGAAAATCTGCTACCCAACAAATCAGGCCTTGGTGCTCCCTTAGGTTGTTTGGATTCTGCACGTTATGGAATTTCCTGGGGTGCCATTGGTGCTGCCATGGACTGCTATGATACGGCCTTGCGATATGCCAAGGAACGCATCCAGTTCGGTAAACCTATCGCTGCATTTCAACTGCAACAAAAGAAACTGGCCGAAATGCTTACCGAAATCACCAAGGCGCAACTCTTGGCCTTTCGATTGGGACAATTAAAGAACGAAGGACGCGCCACTACAGCACAAATTTCCATGGCCAAACGAAACAATGTGGAAATGGCGATTAAAATTGCACGTGAAGCACGACAGGTCTTGGGGGGAATGGGTATTACCGGAGATTATTCCATCATGCGGCATATGATGAATCTCGAAAGCGTCATTACCTATGAGGGCACCCATGATATTCATTTATTGATCACAGGAGCAGATATTACGGGTATTCCCGCCTTTAAATAAAGTTTCATTTGACTTTTTCGGGCTTTCGTAACTTTATCGGGAACCAAATAGCATGTACGAGCGTATGAAAACCCCTTCAAGAAGGACCTTTTTAAGGCAATTGGGCCAAGGAACCGTAAGTGCTGCCACGGTCCCTTTATTTGGAGCTGATTTACTGTCTTTTTGGAAAGCCATTGGACTGGATAATCTTCAAAATAATACCGAAGCATATTGGGAACTGGTAAAAGGACAGTTCCTCTTCGCAAAAGGACTTCACTATTTTAACAATGCTTCGTTGGGGGCATCTTCAACACATATTCAACAGGCTACCAATACGTTTAGGAACACACTGGACAGCTTTCCCTCAAAATATATGTGGGGCGGTTGGGAAGACGAAAAAGAAGAAGTGCGAAAGAAGGCCGCACATTTATTTTCGGTCTCCCCAGAAGAAATTGCCCTGACCCATAATACCACCGAGGGCATGAATTTGATTGCCCGTAGCTTTGATCTTCGCCCTGGCGATGAAGTGATAGTGGCAAACCATGAACATGCAAGTGGCACCATTCCATGGGAGGTTTGGCAGGAAACCAAGGGCATTACATTGGTACGGCCTACATTGCCCATTTTGCCTAAAACGGTGTCGGATTTGGTAGACGTCTATAAAAAGGCCATTACCCCTAAAACCAAGGTCATTTCCATGTGCCATATTGTAAACACCAATGGCATGGTGCTCCCCGTGAAAGAGGTGGCCAAAATTGCCTATGAAAAAGGAATTTTGGTTGCTGTGGATGGGGCGCAGTCTGCAGGTATGTTCAGGATAAATCTAAAGGATTTGAACTGTGACTTTTATACGGCCAGTTCCCATAAATGGTTGTTCTCACCAAAAGGGATAGGCATATTTTATGCCAAAAAAGAAAGCCAAGAACATTTACGACCCCTAATCGTTGCTCGAGGCCATACGGATAATAGTATACGACGATTGGAAAATTACAATACGCGCAATCTTCCCGAAGTCCTTGGTTTGGGCGCATCCATAGATTTTCATAACACGATTGGTCCAGATCGTATCCACCAACGTACTTTTGAATTGAAAGAGTATTTTCGCTCAAAAATTGAAGACGACCCAAAATTCACAATCAAGACCCCGGCCCTGGATGCCCTTTCGGGAGCGATACAGGTCATTGAGGTCAATGGACAGGATGTCAATGATGTCAAAGAGGAACTTTGGCAAGCCTATGGTATTGATTGCCGACCTATGTCTGGTAAAGGCCTAAATGCCCTGAGACTTTCTTTTGCCATCTATATTACCAAAAAAGATATTGATTACCTAGTGGCTGCCCTTAAAGCATTGGCAGCTTAAAAACGTAAAGACTACGCCTTTTCAAGACGAATCCTAATGGATTTACTGATAGGGGTCCGACTGCCATCGGCAAATTCATCGATGGGTACCAACAAATTGGTCTCTGGAAAATAGGCCGCGCAATTGCCTTTTGGAATATTGTAGGGAACGGCCAAAAAATGTTCTGCTCGGCGTTCTACCCCATGATAGTTACTTGTTAAATTCAATACTTGCAGCTTTTCAATCCCCCTCTGTTTCATATCATCCATATTCAGAAAAATGATCCTTCTTTCATTATGGATACCACGGTAGCGGTCATGAAGCCCATAGATAGTGGTGTTGAACTGATCATGGGAACGAATGGTCATCAACAGCAGTTCATCTGCTTTCAATTCCACACTCGAAAGCGGATTTAGGGTCAATTGGGCCCTGCCATTTGGCAGCTTACTAAAATCCCTTTCCCTTACATTATTGGGTAGGTAGTAGCCAAATCCTTTAGAGCGCTTGCTCGTATCATTAAACCCTTTAACGGTTTTATCGATCAATTCACGAATCGCCTCATAGTCATGAGCAAGTTGTGCCCATGCCATGGTATGGTCTCCTTTGAAATAGGCATAGGCCATCATCCCAATAATCTCGGGCTCACTTTTGATGTGCTCCGAAACCGGTTTCAAAAGCCCCTTACTTTGTCTTACCTTGCCCGTACTACTTTCCATGGTCATGAACTGTAGTTGCCCCTTTTTCATATCCTTTTCAGAACGCCCAAACGTGGGCAGCAGCAGGGCCGTTTTGCCAGTGATCAAGTGACTTCGGTTCAATTTGGTGCTTATCTGAACCGTGAGCTCGCAATTTTGAATGGCTTCTGCCGTGTAAGCCGTATCAGAAGCGGCCATCACAAAATTGCCCCCTAAACAAATAAATACCTTTCCCTTGCCGGCATGCATGGCTTTAATCGCCCCTACGGTGTCATAGCCTTCCTTGGTTGGAGGTTCAAAACCAAGGTGTTTCTTTATGTTTTCATTAAGTGTCCTATTCACATAATGCATGATACCTACACTACGATCGCCTTGAACATTGCTATGCCCACGAACGGGGCAAGTGCCTGCAAAGGGTTTGCCCAAGGCGCCCTTGAGCAAAAGTATGTTCATGTATTCTTGAATGGTAGCCACGGCATTCTTATGTTGGGTAATCCCCATGGCCCAGCAGATGATAATGTTAGGTTTTGAAGCCAAGAGGGAGACAGTGGTATTGATCTCCTTTTCCGAAAGTCCTGTCCTTTGCAACAGGTCTCCTTCATCATAGGTATTCAAATCGGCCAATAGGGTATCATAGCCCTCAACGTATTCTCTAATAAACTCATGGTCAAATACAGATTGGTCCTTCGCATCCAAAGCTGCTAATTTCTTTAAGAGCAACTTTACCAATGCGATATCTTCATTAATTCTTACCTGTAAATGGATATCGGCGATAGCAGTTCCCCCGCCCAAAAGTCCGTTGACGTTCTGGGGGTTTTTGAATTTCACCATAGCCGTTTCCGCTAGAGGATTGATGCTAATGACTTTACCACCATTCTTTTTACACTTTTCAAGCGCAGCCAGCATTCTAGGGTGGTTTGTACCGGGGTTTTGACCGACCACCAAGACCACATCGGCACCATACAAATCGTCAACCTTTACGGAGCCTTTGCCAATGCCCAAGGTTTTGGACAAGGCCAACCCGGATGATTCATGGCACATGTTGGAACAATCGGGCATATTATTGGTGCCAAACGCCCTTGCAAACATCCCGTATAAAAATGCCGCTTCGTTACTGGAACGCCCCGAAGTATAAAAAATGGCCTCATCAGGATGTTGCAATTTGTGCAATTCCCCAGCTATGCGTTGGTAAGCCTCTTCCCAAGAAATGGGTTCATAGTTGACCTTGCCAGGTTGGAGCACCAAAGGTTCGGTCAATCTTCCAAATCTATTGAGTTCATAATCGCTCCATTTCGAAAGTTCCTCGACAGAATGCGTTTTGAAAAGAGCCGCTCCGATTTTGTCTGTCGTGGCCTCATCCGCCAAGGCCTTGGCCCCATTCTCACAGTATTCCGCAATTTTTGAGGGATGCTCGGGTACGGGCCAAGCACAACTGGGACAACGAAAGCCGTCTTCTTGGTTCATTTCCAATAGCGCCCGCATGGACCGTACAATACCCATTTCCTTTGCTCCATGCCTAAGGGCCTCCTTTACCCCTAAAAGCCCCGCTGAAACTTCCATAGGCTCCTTGAGCTGTAAACCTGTAAATTCTAGAGCTCCAGTGAGGGAAACGTTACGCTTGAAAGTGATGGTTTTGGACATGGATTGGCCCTAATGGTTTGTCATCAATTTTGGATTGGGATAATAATTATCGGACTGATCTTCCATGGTGTTGTCAAGACAGGTAAAATCATTTTCAAAAAAAAAGAAAGGGTTCATCCTGATTATTTTGAAACCCTACTTGTTCATTGGTATGCCAACCCTTTCCCAAATGTTCGGAAAGGGGCAGGGCAGTCATGTAATCCTTAAAATTGGCGTATATGTTGTCTCCATCATTCGTCGGTTTTACACCATACCTGAAGATGGTAGCTCCAAAATCCATCTGTTGTGACACATTGCCCGGTTCACAAAGTTGTTTTACTTTACTTTGGG
This sequence comes from Bacteroidota bacterium, assembly GCA_039184365.1. Lineage (GTDB taxonomy): Bacteria > Bacteroidota > Bacteroidia > Flavobacteriales > Flavobacteriaceae > Croceivirga. Next base: position 10,215 of record JBCDBE010000053.1, read on the forward strand.
TCAATCGAAATCGAACGGAATTGCCTTTCATAGACATTGGGTTATGTACCCTAAGATACAAAGCAATTGGTTATGGTGGGCTATTCCTCTATTTTCCATGAAGAAGAAAAGCGTTTGAGGTTTCCGGTCTTCATATCGGCATATCTGGGGTCCTCAATATAATCCTGCTTTTGCATCTTGATGACTTCGATGCTCAGGAAACCAAATTCACTCACTACCCTGCCATAAAAACGGTACATCCCTTTTCCCCGAAAACGGTATTTTGCAGCAACCGGTGGAAAAAGGACCGTATCAAAGACTTCACCATATTGATCTAATAGTGTGGCAAAGTGCATGCGATCCCCCTTATGGGTACTGGTATTTTTAACGGTAATGAGATACCCGTAAATATCAATCCGTTTATTGAGATAACGTTCCAAATCCCGTTGGCCATTTGTACTTTTCGGGGCTTCTTTCAACAACTCAAAAGGATTGCAAAGTGGAAATCCCAAAAGTTCCCACTGTTCAAAAGCAGTTTCCAAAGATGTAGTATCCAATTTTGGGATATTAAACGTACTTCGCTTTGGCGGAAACAGTTTTGGGTGGTCCATCCGCTTGGTTTTTCCCATGATCAGGTAGGCCTTCCAAAGCAATTCATGTTTGTTGATTCCCGTAAACCGGAAAGCATCGATACGAATCAAAATACTGATTTGCTCTATGGAGATAACCACTCTATCTACAAAGTCTTCCAGGGAGGTAAACGTGCCGTTAGCCTCACGTTCTTTGATGATACGTTTCATAACCCGCTCTTCGAGCTCGCGCAAATACATCATCCCCAAATAAATATGGGTGCCATAAATAACATTGGTGCTATGGCCCTGATTGATACAGGGCGGATGAATGGTTGCACCCAACATGCGTGCGTCATGGATGTAGAATTCAGGACGATAAAATCCCCCACCATTGTTGAGCACGGCCACCATATATTCCAATGGAAAATAGGCACGTAAAAATAGGCTCTGGTAACTTTCAACCGCATAGGAAGCGGAATGCCCCTTGGCAAAAGCATAGCCCGCAAAACTGGCTACTTGTTCCCATACCTCATCAACCGTTTTTTTAGGGATTCCTTTCTTTAAGCAATTGCTTATAAACTTATCCTTCGCCTTTTCAAATTCCTCGCGTGAACGAAATTTACCGCTCATGCCGCGGCGAAGCACATCGGCTTCGCCCAGATCCAAATCGGCGAAATAATGGGCCACTTTAATTACATCTTCCTGATAGACCATAACCCCATAGGTTTCGGGCATAATATCCAACATTACGGGATGCGCCCTTTCTTCCGCTCGCCCTGGATGTCGATGCCTAAGGATATACTCCCGCATCATACCACTCTTGGCCACTCCCGGTCGAATAATGGAGCTGGCAGCGACCAATCCCAAATAATTGTCCACTTCCAACTTTTTCAATAACATCCGCATAGCGGGCGATTCCACATAAAAACAGCCCATGCACTGTGCCGTTTTTACCATGGTATTGATGATGGGGTCTTTATAAAAGCTTTTCACGTTATGAATATCAAAATTGGCCTTTTCGGGTTGGTTGTACGCCACAATACCAAGAGTGTCCTTAATTTTTCCAAGCCCGCGCTGCGCCAAAATATCAAACTTAAAGAGGCCCACATCCTCTGCAATGACCATATCAAAGTGTACCGTGGCAAAACCTTTGGGCGGCATAAATGTTGCCGAAAAACACTGTAACGGATGTTCGCTGATCAATATGCCACTGGCATGAACACTCACATAATTGGGCATTCCCTCAATCAGTTCCCCGTACTTGAGTACAAGCCGGGCCATACTATCCCTTTTTGCTGATGGAAGGGTTCCATTGCTCAACGCATCTATTTCACCCTTGGGCAAACCAAACACCTTGCCCAATTCCCGCACGACCCCCTTATACTTAAAGGTCACATAGGTGCCTACCAAGGCCACATGGGCAAAACGCTGAAAAATGTATTGGGTCATGGCCTCACGGTCACGCCATGAAAAATCAATATCAAAATCAGGCGGATTGGCACGATATAAATTGATAAAGCGCTCAAAATAGAGGTCCAGTTCTACAGGGTCAACATCAGTGATGTACAACAAATAGGCAACAATACTATTGGCACCGCTACCGCGACCTACATAGTAAAATCCTTGTTCTTTTGCATACCGAACAATATCCCAATTGATTAAAAAGTAGGATACGAAGCCCATTTTCTTGATAAGGTCCAGCTCCTTGGACAATCGCTTTCTTACTTCTTCGGAAACCTTTTTATAACGCTCCGGTAAACCCTCATCGCATAGTTTTTCCAGAAGCACTTCATCTTCCCTTTTGCTCCCCGTATAATATTTTAAGTTTTGGGGTTTTCGTTTTGTAGAAAAGTCAAAGTGTATGGAACACCGGTCCAACAATCGCGATGTGTTTTCCAAAATATGGGGGTGTTCAGCGAACGCTTTGGCAAGGTATTGGGCAGGGTACATTTTTTCATCCCCACCGGCTACTTCCGTCTCATCAAGCTTACTTAACAAGACGTTGTTGTCAATGGCCCGAAGCAATCGATGTGCATTATAATCACGCTTGTTCCTAAAGGTAACGGGCTGTTGTACCACCAGTTTGCCACCATATGTTTTTAAGCGTGAAAAGGGCAGTCGCCGTAGATCGTTTATGGAGACCCCTATGAATTCATGGGGAAGAAATCCATCCCATTCATGGAGTAGAACCGTTTCAAAAGGATAGACCACAAAGGCATTTTCAAATGTTGGTGCCCTATTTGGGATTTCCAAATCATTATGGAGGTGGTGGGACAGGAAGGTGGTAAGCTCTTGATAGCCCCCATTGTTTTTGGCAATGCCCACAAAGCAAGGAACTACACCATTTCGAAAGTCAATGCCCAAAATAGGCTTGATATGGTACTTTGGTGCTTCCCGCACAAAATTCATACAGGCCGAGGTGTTATTGATATCGGTGAGTACCACTTGCGTTACTTGATTTTCTTGGGCCAATTGTAGCAGGTGCTGTTCGGAGAACGTTCCGAAGCGTAAGCTGTAATAGGTGTGGCAATTCAAATACACGGAGGTGAAATCACAAATTTCAAATGACAAATTCCAAAGTGGTCACGAAGACTTGTTTATTATGGCAGAAAGAATCTTTTTTAGTTCCAAAGCTTCTACCTTTAATTCGCCTATAGCTTCCTTTGAAGAGGGATTCATATCCGACAGGAGTTGTAGCCAGTAATGACTTTCTTTGGCTTCTTTTCGTGCAATTTTTGCTCGCATTAAAAAATCTTTATCTCCCAACTTCTCATTGGCCTCTATATAATTTGCGCCTGTAGAGCCCGAAGAACGTATAAGTTGTCTTCCATCCTCAATGTTGCTAATTGTTTTGGGAAGTGATTTTACAAGAATCCTACATTCCCTTGCAAACACATAGATTCTCTCTTCAAGATTGTAGATTTTTGTTTTTGACATCTTCTTGAAATTTGATTTTTGTTGTTTGAAATTTTAAACAATTCACTGCTTGCGATGTGCCAACACAATCGGCGGTTGCCCGTTAAAGGGGTTGTGCATCCTTCCAATGGTCTTGGCGCCCATCGCAGAAGCCCGAATCACCGCGCGGTCCCCAAAACGGTTGCGTACCTTGTCCATAGCTTGGTATAAATTCAAGGCCTCTTCGGTATCATCAAAAAGGTTGATTTGGTAATTGCCCGAAACCAAATGACTGAACCGAATACCTACCAAGCGAACCAACATCCGTTTGCTGTAAAGCGAATCAAAAAGCTCCATGATCTTTGGAATCAAAATATGATCCGCACTGGTGTAGGGAATCCGTTTTTGTTTGGAGTAGGTGTTAAAGTCCGAATATCGAATCTTCACGGCAATACAGGCGGTCAATTTTTCACCGCGACGTAGTTGATACGCTAAATTCTCGGCCATGGCCACAATGATGCCCTTTAATTTCATGACATCAATGGTGTCACGGTCAAACGTACGTTCGTTGGAAATGGATTTGCGTTCATGAAAAGGAATCACAGGCGTATTGTCCATGCCATTGGCACGTTTCCAGATCACCCTTCCATTGGCCCCAAGCACCCGCTGCATGACATCCATGGGCATCTCTTGCACGGTCTTTACCTGGCGAATGCCCAGATTCCGTAGCGTCTGATAGGTCTTATCCCCCACCATGGGTATTTTTTTGATGGATAGGGGGGCCAAAAAAGGTTTTTCCAGACCAAAATCTATTTTCAATTGATTATTGGGTTTGGCCTCATTGGTCGCTACCTTGGATACCACTTTGTTAATGGAGAGACCAAACGAAATGGGCATTCCCGTCTCTTTGATTATTCTTCGGCGTAACTCGGTTGCATATTTGTAAGCTCCAAAGAATTTGTCCATACCCGATAGATCGGCGTAAAACTCATCAATACTCGATTTTTCAAAGACAGGCACGCCTTCCTTGATAATTTCAGTGACTTCGTCAGAAACTTTGCTATACGTGCCTGCATTTCCTTTGATGACCGTAGCCCCAGGGCAGAGTTCCTTGGCCATTTTCATGGGCATCCCCGAATGAACACCAAACCCCCGGGTCTCATAACTACAGGCCGCTACAACACCCCGATCGGTAATACCCCCGACCAACAGGGGCTTACCCTGCAACTCGGGATGTATTCGTCGCTCTACAGAGACAAAAAACGTATCAAGATCAAAATGTAAAATGGTCTTGTTCACAACTATCCAATTGAGACCCTAACGCTATGCTCAGGGTTAGTGAAATCTTGTTTTGCCTTCGCTATCTAGGCAAAACAAGATTTCACTAAAAAAGATAGCTAATTTATGGAATATTTCCTTTTTTATGGATTTTTTCCATATATATTTGTTAAAAAAGCCCTACTGTACCGGGGTTTTGCTGTGATGCTAAAACGGAAAGTGGTTTGACGGGGGAAAATTCATGCAGCAAGATGTTTGGGTAAAAGACAGCATCTTACATTTTGAGCATACTCATACCGCCATTGATACAATTGCGAATCTCACCGATGAGTTTGTTATCCCTCCCTTTGCATCTGCACATAATCACCAACTTGAAAGTGAGCATTAGTTGGGACAAAATCAAAAATTCTTTTGATGATTTTGAAGGGTTAAATAAAAAGGAACCCTTTTCATCGGTTTTATTTCTATTTTACAGGTATGTGGATGTATTTTACCTCTTTAAAAATAAATAAGTTATCACATGGATGAAAATATCACCTTAAACAATAGGTTAAACACAATACAAATAAATAGCCAATCATGACAAAGAAAATACTCATTATCCTTTTTTCAATTCTCCTTACCAACTGTTCTGAGGATAATCCAGATAATACTATTTCCGAACCAAACCCAAATGATGACAATTTACCGGAAATTACTATCTCAGAGTTTGATGATTTGATAGAAAAAAGAACACGTTTTAGCGTATTAATTTCCGGAACTAACGAGCAGACAAACACTACGGTCCTAATTAATGAAAACGAAGTAGTTTCCACTAACCAAAAGGATTTTGAATTTGAAATAAATCCGTTTGATTATCCCAATGGGAAAACTGCACTAACGGTAAGATCGGTTACATCTGGCACTATGGAAAGCGTGAAGAACGAAGAATTTGAGATCAAGAAATTACTGTTTAGGTCTTTTAGAGGGTTGTCAAGTGAATCTGTAAACGCTTATTTAGCCATAAATCTCCAAAGCACCGGAGAACTTGTGGCATTCAAAAAAATCATCACCTATGACGATCCTATTTTTTTCCACGCCGAAGATAATTTTATTGAAGAAGATATAATAGTTACAGAGTACGCTCTAAGCAACAATGGTGGCTTTCACGTAGCTAGAATGTATGGCAATGTAAGGCCGGGTACGGAAATAATTAGTCCTCAAAAAGTGGCAGATTCCTTAGGCCTTGATTATACCCGGGTTAATAAAGAATCCCGTTTTGATATAACCATAGAAGGCCCCCCTGGCTCCGGTATCTTTTTTTCATGGGGTAGGGGCTATGACTTTTATAATTCATCTGCTCCCACATTTGAAATCGAGTATGATAAAGAGCTTACTGATAATATTTTTCTACATTATTTCACGGAATCAAATGAAAACATTTTTGACAATTACCGCTATGCTTACATCGAAAACTTGGAAGATCAAACCTTACCATTTGATGAAATGTCCACTGTACGTCCGGAAGATATTCTTACCATCAATAATATACCGCAAACAGTTAAAAAAGTCAATCTGGCCCTTGCAGGTTTTTCAAACGAAGATGACTATCGAGAAGGCAATTGGAAGTTGCTCCTCAGCTATGACATTGAAACGGCGCTAGCTGGTTATTCAATAGATTATCCGGATTTTAAAGAGTATCCTATCATAAATAAGAATGTTCGCTTGGATTTTATTAATGGGAATATCATCTCATTTGTTCAAAGAGTAGAACCGGATATCACAATTCCGGATTTAACTATCCAGGAAAACGATAGTATTATCAAAATAAATGGAGAGCATGATTTCTCCGAGCTCACCTTAGACATAGCACATCCTGACCCGGAAAGCAATGCCCTTTTCCGAATGATTTATAAAAATCGTTCTTTAGATTCAATTGAAATACCATTCGATAGTATAGAAATACCGGAGGAAGTTGTTCAATTCTTACATGAGCGAGGCTTGGAAGTTGGTGAGAAAAACGTTTCTGGTGAAATGGAGCTCGTAATCAATAATTATCAAAACAATGTTTTTCCGAATGGCGTATTCTATTATCCACTAAGGAATGAGACAGGAGATAGTGTACGATGGACTTTTCCGCTTCAAAATTAACCTCTCTTAAATGCGCCAAAGGTATTTATAAGGTTTGTTGATTTAAAAATTGAATACAACAAAAGGTTGTATTTATCATAGTCTTTTCCCTCTGATGAAGAAACTAAAACCATAAAATCATTGAAATACCTCATTCTGTTTGAATTAAAACCAGCTTAATAGAAACGTTAAAGTTCAAAGACTTGAGATTGTTGCCCTAAACAAAAAAACCGAGATGTTGCATCCCGGCTTTTCTAGTACCTAAGGTGGGAATAGAACTTACGAAATACCCTTTCCCTCCTATTCCGGAGCGCTAATAGTACGTCGCGATATGGAAAAATTTCCTGAGGTATCTTTGGAGGTAACTACTATCTCATACGCTGTACCAGAAACTACTGCAATTGGGTCCAAAGAGGTTTCCGTGAGGTCCGTGGATTCAAAAATAGATATCCCCTCTTCAAATATGCCAACATCATACGTAAGGGCATCGCCATCTTCATCACCCCCTGTCCAGGAGATTACCATTTCAGAGTTGACGGTATCAAATGTCGCTGTAATCTCGGCCGCATAGGGTGCAAAATTACCGATGGGTATCCCTGGGGTGGTAAAGGAATAGGTGTCGCTAGTGGTTTCTCCATCACTATTCGCCGCAGTCACTGTCCACGTATAGGTCTTCCCCCGATCCAAAGCAACATCAGCCTCCAAAACAGTAAAGGTTTCCCAGAATATCTGGCTCCCGGATTCGAAAACCGTCAAAATATAGTCTTCAGCAAATTCTGCAGCATTCCATTGAAATGCTACCAGTACCGCAGTATCACTCCCGGCTATCGCCTCGTAATCCGTGCAGGGTTCCCCGTTGGCCGGAACCGTTCCTATGACTCGTGCCGGTGGGTTCTCATTTTGTGTAGGTGGTACTTGAGGATCATCACTACCTCCGCCGTCACTGCAGGACATTGACACTGCCAGTGAAACACAAAATACTAATCGCTTTATGGCAAGGAATTTCTTCATCGTTTAACAATTTTTACCGTTTTCGCTTCGCTCCCTCCAGCAATCATTTTTACCAGATACACCCCAGCGGGCAGTGTACTGATATCTACTTCGCTATTTTGCAGTGAAGCTTCCAGTAGTTGCTCCGCTCTGATCAACCGTCCCTCCAAACTATAGATCCCCAAATCCAGCACATCATATGCTGTGACCACACTGAATGCATCTGAGGTAACGGTAGGAAACACCGAAATGGATGCGCCCAGGAAAAAACTGTCCGTGATTTTACCCTGGCAATTGCTTGCTCCGGAGATGACAATCTCATTTTGACCACTTAAGTGCTCCAATACAAGGGTTTGTGCTTCGGTGGTATCATATTGGAAGGTGGTAGTTTCTCCATTTACGGAAACCGTATAGTTCTTACTTCCTGAGACCGTGTAGGATGCTGTCCTTTTCCCAACATCCAATACTTGCCTCTTACCGCTAACTGCTCCCAATTCATTTACTGTTATCCCATAGGTCTGCTCAAACAAAATTTCGGGAATTGAGATGATAACCGTGTAGCTACCGACAGCAAGGTCATTGATTACAAAACCCGTCCCTGAGGTCACATCTTCAAACTGATTTGATCCTGCATCCCCTTCGATCGAAACATCCAGGAGATAACCTGAAATATCCATGGTAATTTCCACTTCCCCATCTGAGCTTCCCACACAACTTGGGGTCAATACAAAAACTTTAATAGCGTCATTGGGTATGATATCACAACCATTCTCGTCCACAGTTGCGCCAGCCAGACTGTTCAAGCAACTATCTTTATGATCCAATACCCCATCCCCATCATTGTCCTCATTGCAGAGTGGTGTTTCTCCACCGTCAGATATTAACCAACCATAATTATCAATGAGATTTTGTCTGGCATTAATACTTTCACAATACTGACTATCCCCAGCCTCAAGCCTTACATCTCTTTGCAATGTGGGCAAACTCTCCCATCCTGTAAGCGTTTTGTCATAATTTTCGGTACTAAGCCCCGCACCATTAAAAAGGAAGTTCATACTGGTAACATTGCCTACATCCCAAGCCCCAAGGTTTTGATCAAATGAAGTCGCTCCATTGAACATACCACCTATTGAGTTTACTTGGCTCATATCCCAATTGGAGAGGTCCTGATTAAATGATGACGCGTTCCCAAACATCCCCGACATATTCACAACCTTGGAAAGGTTCCATTTATCCAATGGTTGGTTGAATGCAACGGCATTAACAAACATGGAAGTAATGTATTCAACATTAGATACATCCCAATCATTCAAAGGTTGATTAAAAGACAATGCCCCATCAAACATGGCCCTCATATCGGTAACGGCACTTACATTCCAACTTTGGATGGGAGAATTGAAGGATACCGCACCCGGAAACATTGAATTCATGCTGGTCACATTGCTCACATCCCAGTTGCTAATATCCTGATTGAAGCTTTCCGCACCGGAAAATATGCCTCCCATATCTGTAACATTGCTTACATCCCATACTGACAAATCTTGGTTAAAAGCTGTTGCGCCTGCAAAAAATGCTTGGAGAGAGGTGATGTGCCCAATATCCCATACTCCAATGGGTTGATTAAAAGATGAAGCCGATGAGAACATAGATGCCATGAATTCGACGTTGCTGATATCCCAACCTGAAATGTCTTGATTAAAACTTGAGGCTCCGTTGAACATAAAAGAGAGACTGGTCGCATTCGAAATATCCCATCCTCCAATATCTTGATTGAATAGACTTGCGCCATCAAACATATTGGAGAATTGGGTGATATTGCTTACATCCCAATTTTCAAATGAGCCATTGCCCTCCAAGGATTCACAAAACCGGAACATGGCCCCTAAATTGGTAACGTTATCCAAATTTGGTATATCTGTAGCCAGTACCTCTAAATTGGAGCAGTGGGTAAAAGCGTTGTTCATAGATGTCCATGCACCCGAGCCCCATTGATCAATGGAAACGATTTTATCAGAATCGTTTAAGGTACCATCAAAGTCATTAAAATAAATCCGTGGAAACACACCGGTTATAGTAATCGTATAAGTACCTGGTGTTGCGTATTGATGTGTTATATTCCCTGTTACGCCACTATCAATTGTGCCATCTCCCCAGTCAACGTTATAGTTATAGACCTCAAAAGGGTAGGTAGGAATACGAATCCTGTCGTCACTGGTCGGTCCGGGATTATCCGTCTTCCAGGTGGTGATAAAAGGGCGTTGAGACTCGTTTGATAATGCGATGTCAATAGTTTTAGCATAAGCAAACCGACTACCATATACAACTGTAATTTTCCCCTGTGAATCAATTGCCATACTTGGAAACTCTACCAAACCATCTGAAAACCCTGGTTCTCCAACATATGTCCAGGTATTTCCATCAAATCTTTGCACACTTGCCCGAAATGAGTTGCCCGCATCTTGATAAAGTACCACCGGAGTGCCATCATCAGCAATTGCAATATCCTTACTGTTTGCAAATTCAGAAGTAAATCCAACATCTCCAACTACTTCCCATGTACCTTCGATAAATCGTTTCACTGTGACTCTATTTGTATCTGCTCCATCTGAATAAGCCACATAAGGAATATTGTTTCTATCTAAAGCAATATCGGCCAAAAATCCTCCTTGAGGAGAAAACGGTTCATCTCCTACCATCTCCCAAGAAGTGCCATTAAATCTTTGCACAATAACTGTAAATGTAGTGGGAGTAGTTCTACCACTGTAAACAACGTATGGGAGACCATCACTATCAAGCACTATTTTTGTCCCAATAGCTTCTCTTCCCGAAAAACCCGCTTCCCCAACTATTTCCCAAGTGGTCCCATTAAATCGTTGGACAGTGACACGTTCAAAATTCGCGCCATCTACATATGCTATATAGGGAATACCCTCTTCTGAAAGAGCAATGTTGGTATTTCTAGCCGTTCCCGAAGAAATCAATTCATTCCCAACTATTTCCCAGGCACTACCATTATACCGCTGTACTATTGCTCTTCCTAAACTTTGTCTATCAGAATAAACTACGAAAGGTACGTTATCAGCAGAAAATGCCATATCCAGACTCTCAAAAACAAAAGCATCTAAAATAGGACTGCCGAAAGTTTCCCATAAATTACCATTAAAGCGTTTCACCTCTAGATAATTATTCTTACTATAGTCTGCATAAGCAATAAAAGGTATTCCTTCACTGGAAAGAACTACTTTGGTATAAAGGGCAAAACCTTCGGAAATACCTGAATCGCCAACAATTTCCCAGTCAACACCATTAAATCTTCTTACAGTGACCATTATAGGATATTCTCTGGTTATTATGTAAGGAGTGCCATCATGAGATAAGATTAAATCCTTTTGATCAATGGGTTCTTCACCAAATCCTGCCCTACCAATCAATTGCCATTCTCCGCTAATATAGCCGTAAACCGAGACGCCACCATTAAAGCTATCTTGATAACTTATATAAACCGTGCCTTCACTTGATACTGCAACATCGGTGTCCCAAATCCTTTCAATAGGTAGGCTAGGCTCTTCCAACAATTCCCAAGAGCCTGTATTAAATCTTTGCACCTTTATTTTGTTATTGTCCGCACCATCGGAATAAACCACGTACGGTAAGCCGGTGGGGGATAAAGTGAAGTCGAAAAAATTTGAAAAAGAAAAACCACTCCCCCCAACTACTTCCCAACTTCCCCCATTAAATTCTTGCACTATAGTTTCAGAGGAAAAAGTCTCAGTGTAAACAATAAATGGAATATCATTGGACGAAATAGCAATTGAAAGATTTCTGGAACCTCCTGAAAAAATAGCCGAATCACCAACCAATTCCCATACACCCTCATTGAAACGTTTTACCGTCACTTCATTTGAGTTATCACCATTCGCATAAATCATATACGGAATACCACTAGAAGAAAGAGCCATATCTGCATTATTAGCAGAAGAAATACCTTCATTATTTATCACTTGCCAAAAAGTGCCATCAAAATATTGTACAATGGTACTTCCTGAAACTTCATCCTCATACAATATGTAGGGAATCCCGTTGGTCGAAACTTCAATGTCCAAGTTCTGAGCTGATCCCGTTGAAAAGCCTTCCATTCCCACTATTTCCCATCTGTCTCCATCAAAGCGCTTTACCGTCACTTTGCTTGAATTGAGTATTTCCAAGTATACTACATAAAGCTCACCATTTGGAGCAACGGCCATATTTACCAAATCCACACCCCGAGTCGAAGGCCAATTGTCGTTTGGGCCTAAAGGTTGCCAATTGTCATTTGCATTTGAAACTCCCTGAACTGCAATATTTTGGGAAGTATAGGTCTGAGAAGAGACTAAATGGGGAAAAAGCAATAGAAAAAGCCAAAAGGAATTTTTGATCATGGAAAGTGTTTTATTGTACCAAAATAGTAACCCGGCACTTAAAAAAAAGTCGATTTCGACGAATCGATTCAAAAGTCTGTTGTATTGGAAATTTAGCTTTGGCTTAAAAACACTTTAAATTTAAATCTGTCCAAATGAATAAAACTAAAAAACCTCAAACTGATATTTGAGGTTTTAACGTACCAAAGGTGGGAATCGAACCAAAGGTGGGAATCGAACCTACGTGATATTGCTCCCACTGGATTTTGAATCCAGCCATTTTAACAATTTTCAATTCTTTTAACCTTAGTATCAACCGTTGATCAATAGTGGGTTTCTGGAGAAAATAGCCAAAAATGGCAAATCATGCGTAAATCAGAACAAGAACCGATTGAAATTTACAGCTGCAGTCTCATAAAGAGTTCGTGGGTGCCACTGTCCAAGCCATCTATCGGGTTCTCCAAAGCGGTCTCATAAGCGTAGCCCAAGTTAAACCCATTGCTGATATTGAACATGAACAGCCCACTGATGCTCTCATCCAGACGATAACTGGCCCCAATATTGAAC
>JBCDBE010000054.1:0-22980 GCA_039184365.1 Bacteroidota bacterium
AAAATGTAAGAACCACCTTAACTGGAATGCAAGGGAAAGTAGCCAATAATTACACCATTGTTCCCTCATTTAGGGGGCGTTATCCTATCCCTAGTATTTCATTTAGTTATTTTGATCCAAAGTCAAGATCTTATCGAACCCTTCGCTCGGATGAAATTACCATCAACGTTATGGAGGGTCCAACAGACAATGCCGAAGTTACTTCTGGGGCTGTTGGCAGACAAAAAATTACGGTCCCTACGGGCAGACAATTTCATTTTATAAAAACACAGTCAGATCTGGTTTCAATACATTCAAGGCAATTTTTTGGTTCCCAAAAATTTTATTGGTGGTTATTTGCACCATTGGTCTTCATTCCTTTAGTGTTGTTTGTCAGAAAAAAGAAACAGGAGAGTGATGCTGACGTGGAAGGAAATCGCTTAAAGATGGCCAATAGGTTGGCCAGAAAATACCTCTCCGCGGCAAAGAAACAGTTGGACAATCCAGATGAATTTTATGTCGCGTTGGAAAAGGCGTTACACAACTATCTAAAGGCAAAACTCAAAATTGAAACTTCGGAATTCAGTAAGGAAAAAATTATTGGGTTACTCAATGAAAAGGGTGTGGATGAATCCACGACATCCCGTTTTATTGAACTTTTGAAAAGCTGTGAGATGGCCCGCTATAGTCCAATTACCAAGGTACAAATGAATGATGACTATCAAAAAGCGGGCGAGGTCATCTCCAAAATGGACAAACAACTATGAGAATACCCTACATTTTTGTCATAGTGTGCTTGGTGTTTTGCTTCAAAAGCCTTGGTCAAAGTGAAGTGTTGTTCCAAAAGGCAACGGAAGCCTACAATAAAGGTCAATATCAAAAGGCCATTGATTTCTACAATGACATTCTAAAGAACGGCAAACATTCCGCTGAGCTCTACTTTAATCTTGGAAACTGCCATTACAAGTTAGATGAAATTGGTCCGAGTATCTACTATTATGAAAAAGCGTTACTACTGGAACCCAATGATCAGGAAATCAAAAACAACTTGGGCTTTGCTCAAAACATGCGGTTGGACGCTATAGACGAAATGCCCAAAACGGCCATGACAAGACTACATGATACATTGGTTCTGGCATTAATACCAGATCAATGGGGATATTTGGCCGTAGCTATGATATTGCTCTTTGTGTTGGGCTTTATCACCTATTATGTGCTGTATTCGGCCACATATAAGCGAATCGCCTTTATTGCTGCAAATACTGCCCTTTTCATATCCATTTTCTCAGTGGTCATGGGATATATGGGAAGCCGAAATCAAAACTCAAAAAATCCTGCCATTATTTTTGAACGGGAGGTAGTAATCACCTCTGAACCCAATGAACGTAGCGAAAAAGTATTTGCCCTTCATGAAGGCACAAAGGTCAATGTGCTGGAATCCCTTGAAGATTGGAGTAAAATTAAAATAGCCGATGGGCAAACGGGCTGGATACCTTCAGAAAGTCTTAAATTGTTAAAGGATTTTTAAAAACAATTAACAAAGACTTGATAGCATTACTGTTATATTTGCTTTGATTGCTGGATACGTTGAAACTTTTATGGCAATGCTAAAAGGAATTCTGCTTAAATGCCTAGCTCAAAAAATTATCTAACCCGTCTTCACAACAACAGAAGGCCAAAAGCAACCTTATAATGTTCAAGAATTTAAAAAAAGATCTTCCTGCCAGTATTGTAGTGTTCTTCGTGGCGCTGCCATTGTGTTTGGGTATTGCACTAGCCAGTGGAGCACCCTTGTTTTCGGGCCTAATTGCCGGTATTGTTGGAGGTATTATAGTTGGCTCGCTAAGCGGTTCGCAAATAGGGGTCAGTGGACCAGCAGCGGGGTTGGCAGCTATCGTATTAACTGCTATTGGCACTTTGGGCGGCTATCAGAACTTTCTGGTTGCTGTTGTTTTAGGGGGAGTTATACAAATCATTTTTGGTTTTTTAAAGGCCGGTATTATTGGGTACTATTTTCCTTCTTCAGTCATTAAAGGAATGCTGACGGGAATTGGAATCATTATTATCTTAAAACAGATCCCTCATTTTTTCGGTTACGATTCCGATCCTGAAGGGGACTTTGCTTTTATCCAAGTTGATGGGGAAAATACTTTTTCAGAAATCATAAATGCCATAAATTTCATAAGCCCAGGCTCAACTATCATTGCTTTGGTGGCCCTGGGCATTTTAATCCTATGGGAAAAAGTTTTAAAAAAGAAGGCGAAAATATTCGAGTTGGTTCAAGGACCTCTGGTTGCAGTGGTGGTCGGAATTATATTTTATGTATTTACCAAAGACAACGACGCCTTGGGCATACCGATTGAAAATTTGGTCAGCGTGCCTATTCCGGAGGATGCTGCATCCTTTTTGGGTCAATTCAGCTTTCCAAATTTTGGTGTTATTGGAAGTCCCGAAATATGGATTACGGCTTTTACCATTGCCCTAGTGGCAAGTCTGGAAACCTTGCTTTGTGTTGAGGCCACTGATAAACTAGATTCCCATAAAAGGGTTACCCCGACCAATAGAGAGCTTTTGGCCCAAGGGACCGGTAACATGCTTTCTGGTTTTATAGGTGGATTACCTATAACACAGGTTATTGTTAGAAGTTCCGCCAATGTGCAATCCGGTGGGCAGACCAAGGCATCTGCCATTATCCATGGTTTCTTTCTTTTGATTTCGGTAATACTCATTCCGCGTTTGTTGAACATGATTCCCCTATCAGTGCTAGCCGCAGTTTTATTTTTGGTGGGATATAAATTGGCCAAACCCACCCTTTTCAAAAAAATGTACCGATTGGGGTGGAAACAATTTATTCCATTCACCGTGACGGTGCTAGGTATAGTATTCACAGACTTGCTTATTGGTATAGGTATGGGATTGGCAGTAGGTATTGTCGTTATCCTTATCAAAAGCTATCAAAACTCACATTTTCTTCACATTGAAGAAAACCATGAAGGAAAAATTGATGTCATTAAAATGACTTTCGCCGAGGAGGTCACCTTTTTCAATAAAGGGGCCATTTTAAAAGAGCTGGATAGTGTCCCTGAAGATTCTTACCTTGAATTGGATGTTAAAAAAACGCGTTATTTGGATAATGATATCATTGAAATATTGGAAGACTTTATCCCAAAGGCCAAAGAACGAAACATCCGTACCAAATTAATATCGGAAAGGGGAACCATTGAAAACCCAGAGAGTTATATTAATTTTTTTAAATTAAGACCTAAAATAAGTTAAAAAGCGCTTCCCATGATAACTCAAACAAAAGAAACCCAATCGGCCTTGACTCCTTCAGGCGCATTAGAATTATTAAAAGAGGGGAATGAGCGTTTTGTAGCAAAGAAAATGATAGACAGGGATTTATTGGAACAGGTAAAACAGACAGCTACCGGCCAATATCCCTTTGCTACCATTCTAAGTTGCATTGACTCCAGGGTTTCTGCAGAATTGGTGTTCGATCAAGGGATTGGGGATATTTTTAGTGCCAGGGTAGCCGGAAACATTGCAAATGCCGATCTTTTGGGAAGTATGGAGTTCGCTTGTAAGCTAGCTGGAACAAAAATCATTGTGGTCCTGGGACACACAGCATGCGGTGCTGTTAAGGGTGCCTGTGATGATGCCAGATTGGGTAATCTTACCCTTCTTTTGAGTAGGATTCGTGGGGCCGTGGATGCCGTACGGGAACCCAGCAATCCAGACGAAAGGACTTCCAAAAATGCCGTGTTTGTCGATTCCGTTGCCAAAAAAAATGTGGCCATGACCATCGAAAATATTAGGAATCAAAGTCCGGTTTTAAAGGAAATGGAGGAGTTCGGCGAAATAACGATCGTGGGGGCTATGTACGACATCGCAGATGGGAAAGTCCACTGGTTATAACCAAGGATTTAGGACAGTTTTAAATCTTCGGACTAAAGTGTCTAAAACACTTATCTTCCTATACAAATTCTTAAATTTGCGCACTTAGAGCGTACCCTGTTATGATTGAAACCATCAAAGAACATATCGCTGAGATAGAACGGTTTTCTGCCGCTTCTCGGGACCAGATTGAAGATTTCCGTATCAAATACTTGGGGAAAAAAGGACTACTTAATGAATTCTTTGCAGCGTTCAAAAATGTTCCCAACGAGCAAAAAAAAGAGTACGGACAGGTTATCAATCAACTAAAGACCACCGCTACCGAAAAAGTTAATAGCCTAAAAGCAGCACTGGAATCCACCACCATATCTGGAGGAAAATATGGGGATATTACAAGGCCAGGAGACCCCATAGTTTTGGGAGCTAGACACCCCATCAGTATCGTAAAAAATCAAATTATTGATATTTTTTCAAGGATTGGTTTCAACGTTTCAGAAGGACCTGAAATTGAGGATGATTGGCATAATTTCACCGCATTGAACTTGCCCGAATACCATCCAGCCAGGGATATGCAGGATACCTTTTTTGTGCAGACCAATCCAGATATTCTATTGCGTACGCACACCTCTTCGGTTCAGGTGAGGTATATGGAAGGGAACAAACCACCCATACGCACCATTTCCCCAGGCCGCGTGTATCGCAACGAAGCTATTTCAGCCCGATCTCATTGCTTTTTCCATCAAGTAGAGGGGTTGTATGTGGATAAGGAGGTTTCTTTTGCTGACCTAAAGCAAACATTGCAGTACTTTACTTCCGAAATGTTTGGCAAATCCAAAATTCGATTGCGGCCATCCTACTTCCCGTTTACGGAACCCAGTGCAGAAGTTGATGTCTATTGGGGGCTTGAAACCGAAACCGATTACAAAATGACCAAGGGAACCGGTTGGTTGGAGATTATGGGCTGTGGTATGGTCGACCCCAATGTGCTTCAAAACTGTGGTATCGACCCAGAAATTTATTCAGGTTTTGCCTTTGGCATGGGTATTGATCGAATCGCCTTACTTCAATATCAAATCTCGGACATTCGCCTGCTAAGTGAGAACGATGTTCGCTTTTTGCAACAATTTAAATCTGCCTTTTAATCGTTCTCGTGAAAAAGGACATTGAAATTCCCATTGCAAAAGACGTGCATATTGCTTTGGTTCATGAATGGAACAAAGAATTTCTGAATAGGGATTGGAACGCTTATATCATAAATAATAGGTCTACTCCAATAGAAATGGTGCTTATTGTATCAAAAGGGTTTGATGGCGAGATGAAAACATCGATTCTTCGTTATGCATTTGCAAGCATTGCTGCAAAAGGGTTTGAAAAAATTGAAATGGTACAAGAGGAAGTATTGAAATTGACCAACGAATTCTTCGTGACCTACTATGCGGATAACAAACTGTACGAAAAGCGGTTTCTCTTTGAAAAGAACAGCGCAAACGAACAAAATTCCGTTCCCATACCACTACTTGAAGTAGATGGCATCTTGGCCAAATAAGTCCTTTTCTTCTGTTTAATTTTTTGAATCTAATAATTTCCAAAGGGTCAAATTGCGATTTTCAAATTTTGACCTGTTGATTTTTATGGTTTTACCATAGGAATTATAGAGGGCTCCCAGTAACTTGAGCTATTGCTAATTCTAAAATTTCCATATGGTGAATCCAACCAAAATCAATCGTAGAAATTGGCTAAAAACCTCTGCGCTTACGACAGGAGGACTTATGGCCACACCCTATTTAGGATTTTCTAAAAACCCAAGGTTGCCCTTAGACCTAGATTTTGAGGGAAATGCGGTTTATAGCCCATTTTTTAAAGAATTTCTCCCAGAAGAGGTAAGGGAGTTTCCTGTTCTGGATGCCAAACTGAATGCCAATGAAAATCCCTACGGACCTTCACCAATGGGACTTGAAGCCCTCAAAAAGGCGGCTGCTGGAGGTAACCGCTATGCATGGAAGGAACTGTTTCAACTCATTGACAAAATTGCGGATTTTGAAGGTGTTGCCCCCAAGAATATCATGATGGGACCCGGTTCTTCCGACCTTTTGGAAAAAACCGCTATGGTGCTTTTTATGAACGGTGGCAATGTGGTCTCTGCAGACCCAGCGTATATGTCCCTAATCCGTGTAGCCGAAGCTGCTGGCGGAACATGGAAACCAGTACCCTTAAAAGAGGACTGGTCCCATGATTTGGAGGCCATGGAAGCCGCAATTGATGAAAACACCAAGTTGGTATACATCTGTAACCCCAACAATCCTACAGGAACGATAACGGACAGCAAAAAGCTACTGGATTTCTGCTCAAGGGTTTCAGAAAAAGTCCCTGTATTTGTTGATGAAGCCTATTTATGGTTTTTGGAAGAGGGTGCCCAACACAGTATGGTTTCATTGATCAATGAAGGTAAAGATGTTATTGTTGCCAGAACATTTTCCAAAATCCATGGAATGGCGGGACTGAGGGTAGGTTATGCCGTGGCCCAAGAATCCACTTTAAACGGACTACAGCGCATCACAAGGGCAGGAATGGGCATTAGCTACCCATCCGTTTATGCGGCCATGGCGGCTATGGACGATGTTGCTTTTTTGAGTTCTTCCAGAAAACTAAATGCCGAAGCCAGAACCTACACTTTTGAGAGCTTAAAGGCCATGGGTTTTGAACCGGTCCCCTCACATACAAGCTTTATGATATTTCCTATTAAAATGGAAGGAAAGACCTTTTTAAATGAAATGACCGCACAAAAAGTGGGTGTTCGGGCTTTTGAGTTTAGGGATAAAAAATGGTGCAGGGTGAGTATGGGTACACTTGATGAAATGAAACTTTTTACTGAGGCCATTACCAAAGTATTGGTGTAGTTCTATGGAGGTAGGCTTCGAAAAAACCTTGGTTTTCCTGGTTTTTATTTTTCTTGGTATGGGTTTGAAGGTCAAATTCAAATCACAGCAGGAAATCAATGGAATCAAAAAAATCATTTTAAACCTTGCGCTACCAGCAACCATCTTTATTGCGCTGTTGGGAATCAAAGTGGAAGCAAGCCTTTTGTTATTGCCGCTTATGGCATTGCTTCTCAACGTGCTTCTTTTTACCGTCTCCCCTTTTTTGCTCCCAATCGTTGGGGTTAAGAAAAAGACCCCTGCCTATAGAACTGCACGACTTTTGATTCCCTCATTGGCACCAGGACTTTCGTGTTTTCCCTTTGTTCTGGAATTTTTAGGCGAGGCCTATTTGGCCAAGGCAGCCATGGCAGATTTGGGAAACAAGGTGTTTGTCCTGTTGGTTCTTTATCTTATAGCCATGCACTGGTTTTACGCTAGAAACCAAGAAATGCGTACCGGAGGCAGGGCAAAATTGATTTCGTTGCTGAAAACCTTGGTGACGGAACCCGTCAACCTATTTATTGGGCTAGCGATACTGTTTTTGTCCTTTGGGATTAACACGCAATCCTTGCCCTTTGTAATCAGTGATACGCTTTCAAAGCTAAGCCTGATGATGACCCCGTTAGTGCTTTTGTTCATTGGTCTGGCGGTAAAAATCAAAAGGAAGCAATTTTTACAAATTCTTTCCTTGCTCTTAATGCGTGCCGGTCTTGTCTTCTTCATCACAGCACTATTCGTGGCCATTTCTGGACTTCAACTTCAAAATGACATGCTACTCATGCTTTCCTTTGGATTAAGCGCTTGTAGCTTTTGGCCCTTTGCCCACCTTTCATTGGTCGATGGGTTGGAATTGGAGAAAAAATCAAAAACATTTGATAGCAATTATGCCGTAGCCATTTTGGCCCTGTCCTTTCCACTCTCGACCACATTGATTTTAGGTGTTTTAAATAGCGATGCATTATTGGTCCCAACAATGAACATTTTCCTTGCAGGATTAGCGTTAGTTTTACTTGGATCCATATTCCCCTTTATTAAACTATTATCAAAAAAAGCATCAAAACTCCACCTTTCTGAAACCCAGATGGAAACAACTACAGCGGAAGGGGCTTAAGGCTTTCAATGTAATTGCCTATGGTCATCTATTTTTGCAAACTTCCTAGCAGTTAGCCAACCATTTGATGATTAAATTCTTTAGACATATACGCCAACCCTTGCTTTCCGAAAATAAGTTTTCAAAATATCTGCTCTACGCCATTGGAGAAATTGTCCTAGTGGTAATAGGTATTCCCATTGCCCTACAGATCAATAATTGGAATGAACAACGAAAGGCAGCAATCTGGGGAAAGGAAATCTTGTAAAACCATTATGAAGACTTGACCCCTCGCTGGCCAAGAAAAAGAATTAAAACAACTTTTCATCCGTATTCATGGAATGGATTTCAAATGTGGACGTTTTGATTAAAATCAACTTTCAGATGCCCTATTCAAAAAAGCTGTTTGGGATTTGCAAAGCAATTTACCCATAGTGAACCCGTACTTCAATTTGAGGAACGCCAACAAATAGAGCCTAATTAGGGACAAGGAAATCAATGAAAAATTGACACATTTTGAGTTTCGTTTAAAAGAATTAGGTGATGCCCTCGAAAATAGCCTAAGTGTTCATCAAATTCGCATAGATGATATTTTTCAAAAAGACATCCATTTTTTGCTGTTGGTCAAATCAAGTACTGGAGCTATCAATGTAAGTAATGAAAGCCCGAATGATTATTCAAAAATATTGGGCAATCAGGGAATCCGTAATCTCTTGGGCATGAAACTTGATTTTATCCAAGATGTCATCGATTATGGGGAAGAATTGGACAACGCCATTAAAGAACTCACTATGCCAATCGCCTCTGAATTGAAAGATGAAGGCCTTCACATATGTTCCTAGAATTTCTAGGAACCAAATCCTATCGCAACGGAAACCCTTTGGCCGCCCACCAAGGGTGTACTTCTATTACCAACCTTCCCGCTTGTACGGCAGGATCCATATTGGCCAAACTATCGGCCATTTGAAGGGTAGGAACATTATAAATGGTAATGCCTCGAATATCACCATCATCCCCAAAGGGGCCGGAGATATCGGCATATCCCGCTTCATACATCCTGCCCAAATGCGCCAAATGTAGCTCCTGAATACTATCCGAAGCCGCTTTGTCCTGTGAACGTTCCGGACCACGCTTTAAAAACGCAATGAAATACTGCTGCAGGAGTACCGTATCCTTGGTCTTTTCATCAACATAGTAAAGGATTTCGAAGCCATTTTCTGTAAGCTCTTGCTTAAGGGCTGCCATGCTCTTTTCGGGTGCTTCCATTTGCCTGGTGGGTTCGGCATTTTCAACTTCCTTGCAACCAAATACAGCAAGAAGGCTTACCAGTAAG
This sequence comes from Bacteroidota bacterium, assembly GCA_039184365.1. GTDB lineage: Bacteria > Bacteroidota > Bacteroidia > Flavobacteriales > Flavobacteriaceae > Croceivirga. The sequence continues at coordinate 9,215 of JBCDBE010000054.1, forward strand.
ATAGTTCTTAGTCTTTCCATTGGTTATAGGGCTTAATACTTAATTGTGAGTTGTAATATTTGATATCTCCAGTTACCTCTTCTCCGAGCCATTCCGGTCTTTCAAAGAACTCATCTTCATGTTTTAGTTCTATCTCGGCAACGACCAGACCTTTATTTTCTCGAAAGAACTCATCCACTTCATAGGAATGTTTTCCAAAAGGAACTTCAAACCGAATCTTTTCTAAAATAATCGGTTCACAAAGTTCAATGAGGTTGGTAGCCTCGACTGAACTAAGTTCGGTTTCCCATTCAAATCGGGTGGTGCCTGTATCGTTCCCTTTGCCCTTAACGGTCAAAAAGCCTTTTTCCCCCTTTAGCCGTACCCGCACGGTACGTTCCGGATGGGTATTTAAAAAGCCTTGAACAATTCGGGTTTTGGTGACTGCGTCTCTCTTGTAATCATTTGATTTTACTAAAAACTTACGCTCAACCTCAAGATGCGCCATAGCTGCCCAATTTTCTTAACGTATCTGAAGGTATCCGTTCCTTTTCAAAAGGATGATTGGCCAGCCAAAGCATCGCCTTTGCAATGTACTCGGCATCAATCATTCTATATTTTCGGAGGGGCCCTACCATAAGCACGTCCAATGCACCCATTACTCCTTTAAAAAAGGACTCTTCATATCGTTTTTCCTTTCTATTGCCTCCAATAAGCGCGGGTTGGACGATATGGGTTTTTTCAATCTTAAATTGTAAGACCGTATCCTCCATCTCGCCCTTGATACGGTTGTAGAACAGCCGACTTTTGGGGTTCGCCCCCAAGGCGGACACTACAATCAACGTATCGATACCATTTTCGTGGCAAAGACGGGCAGCAGCTGCCGGAATTCCAAAATCAATCTGTTTATAGGTATCCAAATCTGGGGTTTTGGCTTGGGTACTCCCAATACAACAATACACTTCATCCCCCTTAAATTGTTCCACAAAGGAATCCAGTCGAAGTAAATCCCCTATATGGACTTTTAACTTGGGGTGTGGCTGGTCCAAGCGTCTACGGGAAAAAACAAGCACCTCATTGTAGCGCTTATCCTCTAAAAGTAGGTCAAGGAGGATACCTCCAACCAAACCTGTGGCGCCCAGTACAATTGCCGTCTTTTTCCTGTTCTTCACTCATTTAAATATACCCTAATTTTGAATATGGCCTTTGATTTTCCATTGCGAAAAATAATTCATGTAGATATGGACGCCTTCTATGCTTCCGTAGAACAGTATGATAATCCCGAACTAAAAGGAAAGCCCGTTGCTGTGGGTGGAGGTTCAAAACGAGGGGTCGTTTCTGCAGCCAGCTATGAAGCTCGGAAATTTGGGGTGCGCAGCGCCATGAGCGGTTTTTTGGCTCAAAAAAACTGTCCAGATCTCATTTTTATAAAACCGCGGTTTGAGCGATATAAAGAAATTTCCCGCCAGGTACGCCATATCTTTTTTGAGTACACTGATTTAGTGGAGCCCCTTTCCTTGGACGAGGCGTATCTGGATGTCACGGAAAACAAAATAGGGAACCCTTCCGCTACCTTGGTTGCACAGGAAATCAGGCGAAAAATTCTTGATAAGACTGGTTTGACCGCTTCTGCTGGAATATCTATCAATAAGTTCATTGCCAAAGTAGCAAGTGATTACAACAAACCCAACGGACAGAAAACGGTCAACCCTGAAGAGGTACTGCAGTTTTTGGAAGATTTGGATATTCGAAAGTTTTATGGCGTTGGAAAAGTAACCGCTCAAAAAATGTATAAACTGGGTATTTTTACCGGTAAGGACCTAAAAGCAAAAACAAAGGGGTTTTTGGATGAACACTTTGGTAAAAGTGGGAGCTACTACTACAACGTAGTGCGTGGTATTCACTTAAGCGAGGTCAAACCCGAACGTATTCCAAAATCCGTGGGTGCGGAACGTACTTTTCGAGAGAACCTGAGCAGTGAGATCTTTATGCTAGAACGTTTGGGAAATATTGCCGAAGAACTGGAACGGCGATTGAAAAAGTCAAAAATTGCAGGCAAGACCATTACGCTTAAAATCAAATACAGTGATTTTACACTTCAAACCCGTAGCAAGACCCTACCCTATTTCATTTTAGAAAAAGAACTGATATTGGAAACTGCAAAAGAACTGCTGTATCAAAGTCCCATGCAAAATTCAGTGCGTTTGTTGGGCATCTCCTTGGCCAACCTCAATACCGAAAAAAAGGACCCTGCGCTATCTGAGAGAAGCGAAACGGTTGCTGTTCAATTGAAGTTTGATTTTTGAATCTCTTTCCTCAAGTATCAATTCTGTTCAATATTTTTTGAAACAAGGATTTCCGTTAACTTGTCACCTATTCCCCCTATATCTGGATTCCGATTTGACAAGGAGATAATGGTATACCCGTTATTGAAAACAAAGAAATAAGCTGCATTCCCCAAGGTATCACCGTTCCAAAATCCACCATTATGACCAAATGATATACTATTACCCATTTCATTTAGCATAAAACCATATCCATAACCTACATCCGATTGTTTTTTAGTCATTATTTCGAATTTGTCCTTTGCTAAGAGTTTTCCGGCTTTTAGCGCTTGTCCAAAGCTCCATAAATCCTCAGCAGTACCAGTCCCACCGCCGGCAGACACCTTAATTTCAGAATCTGTCATACCACTTCTTTCAAAGACATTTCTATTTACGTAGTCTGCATATTTCATCCCACTAACCTTTTCAACTATTCTCCCAAGTAGAATAAATCCTGAATTACTATACCCAAAAGTTTTTCCAACAGGTGACCGTAATGTGTCGTTTTTGACCAACGAATAAATAAAATTCAATTCATCTCCTATTATTTCATCAGTTGCTCGCAACTCCTTCCAATAACTTCCCATCCCGCTCGTATGTGAGAGTAAATGTTTGATTTTAACGCTATCCCTTATCGTTGGATTTTCTATATCCTTGAGATAGCTACTTGCCAAATCATCCAAGTCTATTTTTCCTTCTGATACAAGTTGCATAATTGAAATTGCGGTAAACATTTTGCCCAATGAGGCCTGACCGATTCGAGTGTTGAGCGTATGTTCTTCAATGGAGTCCAAATCAACATAGCCATATGCTTCATGTAGTAGGATTTCATCATTTTTACCAATCAATACCACCCCGTGCAAACTGTCCTTTAAGGCCCTTTCCTTCAAAAAACTCCTTACTTTTTCAATGTTAACCTCATCCATGGAAAGGGGCTTCTTCCTTACCTGCTTTTTGCAGCCAGCTAACAAGGAAATCATAAAAATGAACGGAACATATTTTTTCATTTCTCTTTACTTACAGTTGTTGATTATTTTTTTCAATAGGGCATCCAACTGCGCTATTTCTAATGTACTTAATCCCCTTAAGGCTTGATTCCTGTTGGATTCAATAATTGGGAAAAGTTTTTTCAACGTCTCCTCCCCGGCGTTGGAGAGTATGAGTTGTTTCCTTCTTCTGTCCTCTTGACTTTCATTTCGGATCAAATATTTCTTTTTCACCATTAGTTCAATCATCCGAGTAATGGAAGCGTAGTCCTTAAATAGAATTTTCGCTATTTCTCCTTGGGACAACTCAGGACTGTTCTTTAGGAGAATCAGAAGAAGGGCTTGGTCCACGGTGATATTGCCCTCAACTTTCCGTATGTTTTTCTGGGCAAATTTCCTGTAAGACTTAATGGCTTTTTCAATAGCATAAATAACAATATCCGTAGGTGCTTTTAAATTCATCGTTTTTGTTTGATATAAATATAATTGATATATCAATTAAAATAAAATTGTTTTGGAAATAAAGCTATTCCCTTTGGTTAAAAAGTCACATTCCAAGTCTTTTAAACTTTAAGAAAATAGTTTAACTTCAAGCTTCATCATTATTTCTTTAACAATGGATTCCAAGAAAAGTTCAAGAAGCGCAAGACGGTCTTTTATAAAAAAAGCGTCCATGGCCTCCGCTGCCATGAGTACCTCGCCCTACCTCATTTCAGCTTCGCAAGGAGCGCGTTTGTTTTTGGCCCCACGTGAATACACGGGCTCCTTTTCCGCCAATGACCAAATCAACCTAGGCCTCATTGGTTCGGGCATTCAAGGAATATATGACACCCGAGCGGCCTTATCCGTTGATGGGATAAAACTTGTGGCGGCCTGTGATCTGTACCAAGGTAGATTGGACAGGGCCAAAGAGCTTTGGGGAAATGCCCTATTTACAACAAGGGATTATCGAGAACTACTGGGACGGTCTGATATTGATGCTGTTATTGTGGCTACACCGGACCATTGGCACCAAAAAATTACCATCGCCGCACTTAAAGCCGGGAAACATGTATACTGTGAAAAACCTATGGTACAGCAATGGGAGCAGGGCCAAGAAATCATCACTGCCCAAAAATCAAGCGGTAAAATATGTCAAATTGGGAGTCAGGGAATGTCCTCATTGGTCAATGAAAAGGGCAAACGGTTATATGCGGATGGTGCCATTGGAGAATTGGTGATGCTTGATTTTTATAACGACCGTTACTCTGCAGAAGGAGCATGGCAATACCCAATCCCACCGGACCAGAACCCGGATACGGTTGACTTTGATACATTTCTCGGCAATGCACCAAAGGTGTCCTATGATGCAAAGCGATTCTTTAGATGGCGGAATTATAGGGATTATGGTACCGGGGTGGCTGGGGACTTATTCGTGCATGCCTTTTCGTCATTGCATTACATGATTGATTGCATGGGACCTGTCAAGGCAATCGCGTCGGGGGGATTGCGGTATTGGAAGGATGGAAGGGATGTGCCCGATGTAAGCATTACCCTTTACGATTTTCCAAAGACCAATACCCATGCAGCGTTCAATGCCGTTTTTCGGGTCAACTTTATTGCCGGATCAGGAGGTGGTTCTGGGTTTAAGCTCATTGGAACCGAAGGTGAAATGGAAATTGGTTGGAACTCCGTTACGGTCAAACGCTCTAAATTAAACATGGTCCCTGGGGATTATTCGATGGTGGCCTACACTGAGGCCACACAAGAACAGATTAAGAACAACTATGCCCATCCTAGACAGGAAACGAGACAATCTGCTTTAGGAACGGGAACGACTACTTGGGAAACGCCTAGGGATTACAAAGGTGCCCACCACGATCATTTCTATAATTTCTTTACAGCCATTCGCGAGAAAGGCAAAGTCATACAAGACCCCACCTTTGGACTAAGGGCTGCGGGTGCTGCAATCTTGGCCAACGAAAGCTATTTTAAAAAACAGCCCGTGGGATGGGACCCTATTTTAATGAAAACCGTCTGATCAGAGAGCTGTTACGGATATGGACAGTGTCCAAATAATAAGGGAAGAAAAAAAGATGCCTATAGCATTGGCAACAAAAGCTTTTTTTCGTTCAATTTGAAACAAGTAAGCGGCAATACTCCCTGCGTAGACTCCCGTGCCAGGCACAGGAAGCATTACGAAAACCGCCAAACCTAAAAATCCAAAACGATTGATTTTCTTTCCCGTCCCTGATTTGGCACGCTTGCCCACCCAAACAGCTGCCCGCTTGTAGGGTCGCCATGAAATCAAACGGTTGTTGATATTTTCCAAGAAGAACATCATGATAGGAAATACCAAAACATTGGCCAAAAAACAGGTAATGAATATGAGATGGCTGTTAACACCTTGGGATATGCCATAGGGGATTCCCACCTTGGACTCCCCAAATGGGGAAAGGCTCCACAGAATGGATGTGATAAGGTCAACAATCACTGGCAATTTTTTTGCTAAGCTACAGTTGAAACAGCAATTTATTTGGGTTCAAAACGCTAAAAATTGATTAAAATTTCAAATCGCCTTCGAGTTGATAAGTCAACCATGATAGAGAAAATATTTGCGCTTAAAGACATTTAGACAGACCGGTCTTTATTACCTTTGAACATGCAAAAGACCAGTATTAAGGACCAAATTCTAGAAACTGCTAGCCTGTTGTTCTATAAAAATGGTTACAATTCCACAGGAATCAATGAAATCATTGAAAAAACGGGTATTGCAAAGGCCACACTTTACCATCATTTTAAATCAAAAGAAGCCATCTGTATTGCGTATTTGGACTCAAGGCACAAAACTTTTATAGGGCAGTTAACTACGCATGTAAAATCAAATCCACTTGGGAAAAACCAATTATTGGCCATTTTTGATTTTCTGCGTAACCTTTACAGGAGGGACGAGTTCTACGGGTGTTGGGCTCAGAAAACCTTAGGGGAATTGAGCCCAAAGGATAAAAAAATACACGGGGTCATTCAGAAACAGAAAAAGGAATTGTTACTGTTTCTGGGTGATGTGGTAGGAGATAACATCGCCCATGTTTCAAAGGCCGAGGTTGAAAAAATATCAGGTGGGATCTATTTATTGTTTGAAAGTGCCATTACGGAAAGTCATTTGCACCAAAACGATTGGCCCATTTATCTGGCCAAAAGTATCGCTCCTTCCTTATTTTCCGGGGCTAAGTTGAAGCAATAAGAAGACCCGACCTTATTATTGGCCGGGTGTCCTCATTTATTAAAATACGCTGCTATTCCACTATCAATGTATTATCTGTGGAAGTAGGGTTCAATGGGCAAAAATAAACGTATTCACCCTTTTCCAAAACGGTAGGTTTTGAGGTTTGGATTTCATTGGTTCCTACAGGTGAAGTCACGTATGCTGTTTGAATATGATTTTCGGGCTTGCTCGGATCCTTTCCTTTTTCAACCAATACAAACCCCACATTATGATCAATCCCATTATTGGCGACTTCAAAAATATAAGTCCCGGCAGCTACTGTTACCGTCTTTTGCGTGAACTCTCCCGGAGTTTGCTCCAGTTTAATGGTTTTAGCATCTTTGGACATCATTTTGTCCTTCATCATTTTGTCTTGTGCATTCGTTTGAAATGCCAGACCTAAGACAGCTACTAAAAGTGTTACTACTCTTTTCATTACTTTACGATTTCTAGATTAATAAATTATGCTTCAACAGTTTCTAAAGGTTGGGCAACAGGAAAGTCAACTGGCACGTTCGTTGTACTGTGCAAATAGTTGGATATGGTCTTGTCCCCTACCAATACTATGGCATCGATAAGGTTTTCCTTGGTCCAACCCGCATTGAAGAAATTATCAAGAACATCGGCATCGGTGGCTCCACGGTTTTCAGTGATATTTCTTGCCAATCTGGCCAAGGCATCCAACTTATTATCAAACGAAGCCCCTCCTGCCCTTAGTTCAAGAATCTGCTCCTCCGTAAATCCATTCATCTTTCCGATGGCGGTATGTGCCGACAAACAGTAAATACAATCATTCACTTGGCTCACCGCCAAATTCACTACTTCTTTGTGTTTTGCGTTCAAGGAAGTCTTCGCCCCCGACAAAGCCAGATAGTTACCCAGTGCATTTTCTGAGTGGGCATAGGTTGCGTACAGATTGGGGACAAAACCTACCGCTTTTTCCAAATTGTCAAAAATAGCCTGGTTGCTACTACTTACCTCTTCTCTTTTGGGTACATGAAATGTGCTCATTTTAATTACTTTTTAATTCTTGTTATGACTAATAATTTGTTACAAAGGGTTTTTCTGCATCACAGTAAAAATCATGATGGTGCTTTTTATCACAGTGATCTTTGGTGATAATGGTCGACACGGAGGGGATTCTTTTACCCCTGAATATCTCTATGAGATTAAAAAGTGATTTTCGTGTTGCATTCATCTTTCTTTGTTTTTATTACAGTACAAAGATGCGTTTGGAACAAGCGGGAATGTTAGGAGCAATTTCCCGAAGACTTGCCAGAATTTCCCTCAGGCACTAATTGTTAGGTTTTCACGATATTCAGAAGGGGTCATGGCGGTCATTTTTTTGAAAAAACGACTAAAATGGGCAGGGTCGTTAAAGCCCAGTTCAAAAGCAATCTCTTGATTTTGCTTGTCGGTAAAATGAATAAGCCGTTTGGCTTCCAATGCTAACCGGTCCAGAATAATCCGCTGTGGGGATTTTTGATTGTATATGGAAAAAAGATTGGAAAGGGTCTTGGGAGACTTGAACAGCAATTCGGCATAATCGCTTACTTTGCGCTTTGTTCGATAATGCATATCCACCAAAAAATTGAATTTGCGGATAATTTCTATTTGGTCGTTGTCCAACTCTTTTGTGACCAGTTGTTTCTTGGCCAATCGTGTACTCATAATGATCAATCGCTTTAATAGCATTTGAAGCATTGCCCCCTGAATTTTATCTGGAGTTGAGAACTCTTCCACAAACACATCATAAAGTAAATCGAATCTACCCCGTTGTTCTTTGGGTATGGTGATTATGGGTAAATCTTGGGCACCAAAAAACAAAATACCATTGCAGGATACTTCGCTATCATGATCGGATATACAATAAAACTCCCTATTGAACAGAAAAGCGGTCAGGGGAAAACGCGTATCCTGGTACGAAACATGTTGAAGATAGGTTACGGTTACCAACTGATTTGGACTTAACTCCAGGGCAAAATCATCCACCTTTAGTGAGACTGATTCCGCATTTCTATTCCAAAGAAATTTAATGGTATTTGCAGTATCAGAAAAATAATCTGTATCCCTTGTAATATTATCGCTAAGCCCGAACATTGCCCCCATTTTAGGGTCATGAAATTCCCTTTTCATAATGACTTTCTAAGGTTGGAATGATTAAAAATCACACTAATTAGTCCATTTTTTTGTTTAGTCTTACACTGCCCTTGACAACATTTAGGGTGCACAGCCTTCCACATAAGTGTTAATTGATGTTATAAATTTTATTTAAGTTGCTGGTTTTCCTAGTATTGTTGTGTGAAAGAGACAAAAGAATATGATATTGCAGCCAGGAATTTCTACGAGAAACAGGAATTAAATAGCCTTCCATTAAGTTCTTGGGACTTGTTTTCATCAAAATTTGACATACTCTGCAAAGGTTTTGATGAGATTAAGTTGTTAAAGACCATAGCGGCCTCCGAAAAATGGGCAGACTATGCTTCATTTGAGAAGGAAATTCTTGAAAACAAGCACATCGTAGTCGTTACGGATGCTGAACTGAATATTGTTCATGCCTCCGATGGAATATTTGAGATGAATGGTTATCGCCCAGAGGAGATTATGGGAAGAAAGCCTAAAATGTTCCAAGGAGCAAAGACGTGTAAAAAAACAGCCCGCGATATTAGAAACGCTATCAAAGAACAAAGATCATTTGAAGCTACGGTACTTAATTACAGAAAAGATGGCACCACTTACAATTGTTGGATAAAAGGCCTACCTGTTCGGAACAACAAAGGCAAAGTGGTGAATTTTATCGCATTTGAGCGCGAGGTGGCCTAAAAACTACACGACTCGATTTCCGTTACTCTTAAGGTATTTACCATCCCCTTGTCCTTAATGGGCATTGCAGCCAAACTTATCAACATATCACCTACATCCAAGAACCCTTTTTTACAAGCAATTTGGTTGACGTCTTCTATGGTTTCGTCGGTTGAAACGTAACGATCATAATAAAAGGCCTTTACTCCCCAAAGCAAATTCAATTGATTTAATATCCGCTTGTTCGATGTAAATACCAAAATATGGGCACTGGGACGCCATGCGGAAATTTGAAAGGCCGTATAACCACTATTGGTCAGCGTTGATATGGCCTTTGCTTGAATTTCATTGGCCATTAAAGCAGCATGGTAACAAACTGCTTTGGTAATATATCGTTTTGTCCTTATGTTGGGAGGGTTTTGTGGGACGATAATCAAATTGGAGCTTTCCACACTTTTTAGAATACTTGTCATTTTTTCAATAACCTGTACAGGATAATTTCCAACCGAAGTTTCCCCTGATAGCATCACGGCATCCGCACCATCCATAACTGAATTTGCCACATCATTTACCTCTGCACGGGTTGGCGTAAGGCTTGTAATCATACTTTCCATCATTTGGGTGGCAATAATTACAGGAATTCTTGCTTTTTTAGCCCGCAATACCAGTTGTTTTTGAATCAATGGGACTTCATGTGCGGGAACTTCAACCCCCAAGTCTCCCCTTGCAACCATTAAGCCATCGCAATAGGCAACAATCTTGTCAATATTCTCAACCGCTTCTGGTTTCTCAATCTTTGCAATAATGGGAACCTTATGCTCAGAGTGCTCTTTGATCAGATTTTGAAGATCAATTAAATCTTGGCTAAAACGTACAAACGACAGCGCAATCCAATCAACCTCTTGTTGTATCGCAAAAATGGCATCCTCAACATCCTTTTCCGTTAATGCTGGCAAAGAAATGTTAGTGTTAGGCAAATTGACCCCTTTTTTTGATTTAAGTGGCCCGCCTTGAACCACTTTTGCTTTTACTTCCTTCTTGCCATCGGTTTGTAAAACCTCAAATATGAGCTTTCCATCATCCAACAAAATATGCTCCCCTGGTTTTACATCTTGCGGAAAGCTGGCGTAATTCATATATACTCGTTCCGCACTCCCCTCAAATGGATCTCCCGTGACAAAGAGAATTTCGTCTCCTGGAGCTACGACGACCTCACCCCCCATTACACCGACCCGCAACTTAGGGCCCTGTAAATCTGCAAGAATTGCCGTATGGTTGTCCAGTTCTTCATTTAGTTCCCTAATAAGCCCAATACGTTCCTTAACATCGTTATAGTCAGCATGGGAAAAATTAATTCGAAACACATCTACCCCAGCGTTCATCATATCCCTCAAGACTTCTTTTCTACTGGTTGCAGGGCCCAAGGTGGCAACAATCTTTGTTTTTTTCTTAGAAGGCATTATTAGAATATTAGGTTTCTTCTTGATTTTAATCGATCCACATAAAGTTGATAGGCCATACTAACTTTAGGAATTGCACGGATAGCCTCAATTGTTTTTTCAATCTCCACGGAATTTTCCGGGTACAATTTGAGTAAATAATTGATATCCTTTCTTTCCGTTAACAGATAGTTCATTTTTACGGTCATACTTGTTGTAAATAGTCCTTTGTTTTCGTCACTTTCCTCCTTTTGCACTACATTCTTCACTAAATACCAATCCTCGTCCTTGACCTCATCAGTATACGCAAACATGGGATAGGATACAGTACCTATTTCCAAATCTTTTTCTGCCCTGACCAGTAATACCCGGAACACCTCATTAATATGGTATGCTAATGCATAGCACTCCATGGTAGTGTGCAACGCAATAAGGTCAAAGGAATCCACAAACAATTCTTCAGATATCCTGTGTACTGTAGCCATCAAAATTTAGCGAATTGTAAATATAGGGTTATTAGCCAAACCCGCCTAAACCTTGATGGACATCCAATGTTTTGCGGATAACGAAAACGTTTGAGTTTACTTTTCTTAAAGGTTAGGTAGGCTGAATTTTATCTTGAAGCGCGTAATACGCTCTCTTGGAGGCCTTCTCTTCCGCCTTTTTTTTTGATGTCGCCCTTGCCTTGGCCATAATTTTTTCATCTATGGAAAGCTTTACGGCAAAATGCCTCAATTCGTCATTTCCCGTATCCTCGTATACTTCGTAACGAAAGTCTTTTTTTTGTTTTTGACACCATTCGATCAGGAGGCTTTTGTAACTGATGACCTTTCCTTCCAATTGCCCAATATCTACATAGGGTTCAATAACCCGTTCATTGATAAATTTCTCACATGCCGCATGGCCTTTATCCAAGTAAATGGCGCCAACCAGTGCTTCAAACACATTGCCATAAATATTGTCACCAAAATGTGATTTTGGAATCCTGCTCACCACAAAGTCCAATAGGTTTAAATCCTTACCGAGTTCATTTAAGTGCTTTCTGCTCACAATCTTGGAGCGCATTTTTGTTAAATAGCCCTCATCACCTTCTGGAACTTGATTGTATAGATGTTTGGAAATAATGGTGCCGAGCATGGAATCCCCCAAAAATTCCAATCGCTCATAGTTTAACGGGTTACCTTCATGGTCCCTTTTATTCATCGAGCGATGAAGAAAAGCTTTTTTGTAGATATCCAAGCTTCTAGGCTTAAAGCCTAATATCTTTTTGATACCCAAAAAAAAATCCCCATCCGCTTTAGGATGGGAATTGAATATTTTGGGCGTCAACTTCATTCTAAAATCTACTAGCTGATTTTTTTGAAAAGAACACAGGCGTTATGACCACCAAAACCAAAAGTATTGCTCATGGCCACATTTACTTCACGTTCTTGTGCCATGTTCAATGTTAAATTAAAACTAGGGTCAATGGTTTCATCCACAATAGAGTGATTGATTGTTGGAGGTACAAGATTGTTCTTCATGGCCAAAATAGAGGCAATTGCTTCTATGGCTCCCGCCGCACCCAACAAATGCCCGGTCATTGACTTTGTAGAATTAATGTTGATGTTGGGTGCATGTTCACCAAAAACTTTGGAAATCGCTTTTAATTCTGCAACATCACCCAATGGTGTTGAAGTACCATGCGTATTGATTGTATCCACATCACCTGGCTCAAGTCCAGCGTTTCTAAGACAATTTTCCATCACCCGAACCACTCCGATTCCCTCGGGATGCGGTGCGGTCATATGATGTGCATCACTGCTTAAGCCACCGCCAAGGACTTCGGCATAAATTTTGGCTCCCCTGGCCATAGCATGGTCATAATCTTCTAAAATAAGGGCTCCTGCCCCTTCCCCAAGAACAAATCCATCCCTGGTGGCATCAAATGGCCTTGAGGCACTTTCAGGGCTGTCATTGCGGGTTGAAAGGGCATGCATGGCGTTAAAACCACCCATTCCAGCGATGGTTACTGCTGCCTCACTTCCTCCTGATACTACCACATCACAATGTCCAAGCCGAATGTAATTTAAGGCATCTATCATGGCGTTGGCAGAAGATGCACAGGCAGAGACCGTAGTGTAGTTGGGACCCATAAATCCATGCTTGATGGAAATATTACCCGGAGCAATGTCGGCAATCATCTTAGGAATAAAGAATGGGTTAAACCTTGGGGTTCCGTCACCATTGGCGTACCCAATGACCTCATCTTGGAACGTCTGCAAACCGCCGATTCCTGCTCCCCAAACAACTCCAACCCGAAATTTGTCCACCTTTTCCAAATCGAGCCCAGCATCTGCAATGGCCTCATCTGAAGAAACCAATGCATACTGTGCAAAGCGATCTAGCTTTCTGGCCTCCTTTCTATCAAAATAATCTTGTGGATTATACCCTTTAAGTTCACAAGCAAACTTGGTCTTGAATTTTTCCGTATCGAAATACGTTATGGGAGCGGCACCACTCTTTCCGTTCTTGAGTCCATCCCAATAGGCTTCAAGAGTATTACCAATTGGGGTTAACGCACCTAATCCGGTAACCACGACTCGCTTTAATTGCATAGAACCACTATTTAGCCTGAAATTAAAAAAAATTATCCATGTGATATTGATTTACCACATGGATAATTAAACAGTTTAATAAAATATCATTAGCTTATTTTGCTTCTTCTATATAGCTTATAGCCTGACCTACAGTTGCGATATTCTCAGCCTGGTCATCTGGAATCTGAATATCAAATTCTTTTTCGAACTCCATAATCAATTCAACGGTATCTAAGGAATCAGCACCCAAATCGTTGGTAAAACTCGCCTCGGCTACTACTTCATTTTCATCAACACCCAATTTATCAACGATAATGGCCTTTACTCTTGATGCAATGTCTGACATAGTGTATTGGTTTTTAAATTTAAACGTGGGCAAAAATAAAAAACTTTGGATTAAATACACCATTTGT
>JBCDBE010000055.1:0-22503 GCA_039184365.1 Bacteroidota bacterium
AAAAAAGGCCCTAAAAATTAAGGTATTGGCAATGATAAGATGGAATTATTCAAGAAATAACCAATTTTAATGAAATGGCTTTTTTATCACTTTCAAAAAGTGATTTTGACTATTTTTAAAAAAAATCCAACTATGGTGAAAAGAGTACTTTGCTTTCTAGTGCCAATGGTCAGCGTTTTCCAACTTTTGGGACAATCCTTCGAGATGACCAAGAACTTTCAAAAATTCAACGGCCATTTTAATTTTTATTACAACGATAGCACGGATAAGGTGTATCTCCAAGTGGATGATTTAGAGAAAGATTTTCTTTACGTGTATTCCCTGAGCAGTGGTGTTGGGAGCAATGATATTGGTCTGGATAGGGGCCAATTGGGGAATGAGCAGGTCGTACATTTTAAAAAAGCGGGGCAGAAATTATTGCTGGTTCAGCCCAACCTAACCTTCCGTGCCCTAACAAATAACGAATTGGAAAAAAAGTCGGTAGAACAGGCATTCGCGAAGTCCATACTTCACGGCTTTAAAATTGAAGAAGAATCCAAGGGGAGTTATTTAATTGATTTCACTGATTTTTTAATGCGTGACGCCCATGGGGTAGCGGATCGCTTAAAGCGCACCAAGCAAGGCTCCTATAAACTGGATGCTTCTAAAAGTGCTTTGAATTTTGAGCGCACCAAAGCCTTCCCCAAGAATGTGGAGTTCGATATGCTTTTGACGTTTTCTGGCAATCCTGAAGGCGCATGGATTCGTTCGGTAACACCTAATTCCAAATTGGTGACGGTTGCCCAACACCACTCCTTTATTGAACTTCCGGATGACGGTTTTAAAAAACGCGATTTTGATCCTAGATGTGGTACGTATCCCTTCACCTATTACGACTATGCCACACCGGTTCAAGATCCCATCTTAAAACGCTACATTCCTCGGCACCGTTTGGAGAAGAAAAACCCAGATGCCGAGGTGAGTGAAGCCGTGGAACCCATCATCTACTACTTGGATAATGGCACCCCTGAACCCGTTCGTTCGGCTTTGCTTGAAGGCGGGAGGTGGTGGAACCAGGCTTTTGAAGCAATAGGGTACAAAGATGCCTATCAGGTCAAAATCCTGCCTGATGGCGCAGACCCTATGGATGTACGGTACAATGTAATTCAGTGGGTACATCGCTCCACAAGGGGCTGGAGTTATGGGGCCAGTGTTCGCGATCCAAGAACAGGGGAAATCATTAAGGGCCATGTGAGTTTGGGAAGCTTGCGGATTCGGCAGGATTTTCTTATTGCCCAGGCGCTAATGAACCAACCTTTTGCAGAAAGGGATGATAACTACCAACCAATGTTGGAAATGGCTTTGGCACGTATCCGTCAGCTCTCCGCCCATGAAATTGGACACACCTTGGGTTTTGCCCATAATTTTGCTGCAAGTACCAACAACAGGGCTTCGGTGATGGACTATCCGCACCCGTACTTTAAGTTAAATGGGAATGTTATCGATTTTTCAGAAGCGTATGACACCGGAATCGGGAAATGGGATAAAGTGACCGTAGCCTATGCATATTCAGATTTCCCGGAAGGAACGGATGAAAACAAGGCTTTAAATGCGATATTGGAAAAGGCCCAAATGGATGGTCTTCGCTACCTCTCCGATCAAGATGCCCGACCTATGGGAAGCGCCCATGGTTTAGCCCATTTATGGGATAACGGGAATAGTGCCAGTCAGGAACTGGAAAGGGTTTTAAATATAAGGAAACAGGCCATTTCCAATTTTTCAGAAAATAATATCAGGAGCGGAGAACCTTATTCCGTTTTGGAAGATGTATTTGTTCCCCTTTATTTCCTACATCGGTATCAGATCGAAGCCGCTGCCAAAGTCATTGGAGGTCTTGATTACAATTACAAAGTAAAGGATGACGGCCAGCGAAGTGTACGTACCATAGATAGAACTTCCCAGGAAAATGCATTAAACTCCATGCTTAAAACTTTGGAAGCTAAAACCTTGGCAATTCCAAAAGAAAAACTGGAATTATTTCCCCCGCGGAGTATTGGATATCCAAGAACAAGGGAATCCTTTAAGGGCAAATCTGGGGTTGCTTTTGACCCGTATGGCGTAGTGGAAACGGCGGCTACGGCCACTTTAGGCCTCCTGTTGCACCATCAAAGGGCGAATAGGCTTGTTCAACAAAACGCTTTAAACGAAGACCAGTTGGGCTTTCACGAAATAGTGACAACGCTTCTGGACAGGACCGTAAAATCAAAAGCGCTGAAAGGATATGAAGGTGAAATCCAAAAGTTGGTGAATTGGCAGGTATTGCAACATTTAATGCAGGTAGCCAGTCATAAGGAAAGTTATCCACAAGTAACGGAAACCGTGCTCTTTGAAATGATGCGGTTGAAAACCTATTTAGGGGATGGGCCCAGGGCTACCAATCGAACTGCTATTTTGATGAAAAAAGAAGTGGAGAAATTCATTGGCAATCCAAAAGGCTATGAAGCCAAAATCAAGGCTTCCAAAATTCCTGATGGTTCCCCAATTGGAACGGATTGTTTAGAACATAATTGGTCCAATGCCTTCGACTAACCCTACTTTTTAATGGAAATCAACCTCATAAGTGACACCGTTACGCGACCTACTCCGGGCATGCTCAAGGCCATGATGGAGGCCAAGGTTGGGGACGATGTTTTTAAGAACGACCCCACGATCAATGCCCTAGAGGAAAAAGTGGCCGAAATGTTTGGAAAGGAAGCCGCCCTTTTCTTTCCCAGTGGTAGTATGACCAATCAAACTGCCATAAAGCTACATACACTTCCTGGGGAGCAAATCATTTGTGACAAATACGCACATGTTTATAACTATGAGGGGGGAGGGGCAAGCTTCAATAGTGGGGTGTCCTGCAAACTAGTGGATGGCCATCGGGGAATGATGAAAGCAGAACAGGTGGAAGCGGCCATTAACCCTCCAGATTTTTACCATAGCCCACTCACTAGTTTGGTCTGTATTGAAAATACTACCAATAAAGGAGGAGGCGCGTGTTGGGATTTTGGGGAACTCCAGCGTATTCGATGCATCTGCGATGCGCATAATTTGGGCTATCACTTGGATGGCGCACGTCTATGGAATGCATTGATTGCAAAAAATGAATCCCCTCAACAATATGGTGAACTTTTTGATTCCATAAGTGTTTGTTTGAGTAAAGGCCTGGGCTGTCCAGTAGGCTCTGTTCTGGTTGGGAGCAAAAAACTGATTTATGATGCCATTCGTGTCCGCAAAATATTGGGTGGGGGCATGCGTCAGGCTGGGTATCTAGCCGCCTGTGGGATTTACGCCCTGGACAACCACATGGAACGCTTGGCCGAAGATCACAAACGTGCAAATGAAGTCGGGAATGTTCTAAAAGAACTCCATTTTATTAAAAAGGTGGAACCCATCGAGACCAACATCATTATTTTTGAGTTGGACCAAACCAAAATTTCAGAACAGGAGTTTCTTCAAAAGTTAGCAGAGAACAGTATCTCCATTATTGGGATGGGGCAAGGAAAATTAAGGATAGTAACGCACTTGGATTACACCGAGGAAATGCATGAACACTTCTTAACTGTTCTGAAACAACTGATTTAAGGATTTGAAAAGCTCTTCATAAGATTTTTAATACCGTTTTCCATTCCAGCCTCGGAGGAATACATATTGCTTTGGCCGACCTGTTCCCCGGAGGCTGTTTTTAATGAAATCATGAATTTGCCTTGATGATTAGTCCTTCGTTCAAAAATAGGTTTTGCCATAATTTGGTGTAGGGTGGCTTCGGCATCTGCTTCGCTTTTAAAAGGGATGCTTTTAAGCAATGAACTTCCGGTCGAAGACTTGAAATGAAGTTGATAGTCGCCCGTATTGTTCTTTACAATTTCAACCATACCTCAATGTACAAATTTTAGGGGTAAGGTTATTTGAAAAGACCATCCATCCCTGGAATTTGGGGCATACCCTCCTTTGCAACCGCACCCAGTTCGGTTTCCTGGATTTTAGAAGCCTTATCGATGGCCCTATTTAAGGTAAGGATAAGATAATCCTCCAACCGTTCTTTATCGGTCAATAGGGATTCATCTATTGAAATGGATTTTATTTCGCGATTGGCCGTAAGTGTGATTTTAATATTTCCATCATTGGAAGTTTCATCAACCATCACCGTATCCAACCTTTTTTTGGTGGCCTCCACTTTCTTTTGGGCTTCTTTAAGCTTCCCCATCATGCCCATTAAATCTCCAAACATAATTTCTTTTTTTTGTCACTTCAAAAATAGTAATTTGGAACATAGACTTTCCAGAATGAAAAAGTATACGCTCTTGTTTTTGTGCCTTACTTTTGCTGCCTCTTGTACTAAAATTGAAAAAAAGGCCATGGATATACAACCTCCCATCGCTCCAAAGAAGCCCAAAAAATTGGAAAAGCATGGAGATGTTCGCATCGATACTTATTACTGGTTGAACCAGCGCGATAATCCAGAGGTCTTAGCTTATCTGGAGGCTGAGAATGCCTATTACAAAAAGATGACCTCACATACTGAAAAATTTCAAAGGGAACTATTTGGAGAAATGAAGTCCAGAATTAAGGAAGATGATTCCTCCGTTCCTTATAAATTAAACGGTTACTATTATTTTACCCGTTATGAAACCGGAAAGGAATATCCCATTTATACACGTAAAAAGGGCAGTTTGGGAGCTGCCGAGGAGGTGCTGTTCAATTGTAATGAACTGGCCAAGGACCATGAGTTTTTCAATCTTAGGGGAGTTTCCGTAAGTCCGGACAACAAACTGGCAGCCTTTGCCGTGGACACGGTTTCCAGAAGGCAGTATACCATTCAAATTAAGAATTTGGATACCGGGGAAGTTTATCCCTATAAAATTGAGAATACCACAGGAGGTTCAGTATGGGCTTCGGACAGCAAGACCCTCTTTTATGTAAAGAAAGACCCTGTTACCCTACGATCTGATAAAATCCTTAAACACCAATTGAATACACCGCCAGAAAAGGATGAGTTGGTTTATCATGAAGCGGACGAGACTTTTCACACCTTTGTTTACAAAACCAAATCAAGGGATTACATCGTAATCGGTTCCACGAGTACCATGACTTCCGAATATCAAATTTTACCGGCTAGTGACCCCAATGGCAAATTTCAGGTGTTCTCCCCAAGGGAACGGGGACTGGAGTACGAAATAAGCCATTTTGGAGACCATTTCTACATTTTGACCAATAAGGACGGGGCTACCAACTTTAAATTGATGAAGACCCCCATATCCAAAACCTCCTCAACGGATTGGGAGGAATTTATACCCCACCAACCTGAAGTGCTTTTAGAGGATGTGGAAATATTTGAAAACTTCTATGTGGTCACTGTGCGTGACCAAGGGTTGAACAAAATGAAAATCGTTCGTTGGGACAATGGTGAAAGTTATTTTTTACCCTTCGAAAGTGAAACCTATGTGGCAGGTCCAACGACCAATCTGGATTTTGAAACAAACAAACTCCGATACTTTTACAATGCCATGACTTCTCCGTATTCCATCATAGAATTTGATATGGAAACCAAGGAGAAATCCATTTTAAAAGAGCAAGAAGTGTTGGGAGGAGCATTTGATAAGGCCAATTATAGGTCGGAAAGGGTTTGGGCTATGGCAAGGGATGGCGAAAAAATCCCAATTTCGCTGGTATACCATAAAGACACCCCATTGGATGGCAACAGTCCTCTATTGCAATATGCGTATGGTTCCTATGGAAGTACTGTGGATCCTTACTTTTCCTCAGTTCGTTTAAGTTTGTTGGATCGCGGGTTCATTTATGCGATATCCCATGTTCGAGGGGGAGAGTACCTGGGAAGGCCATGGTATGAAGATGGAAGGTTGTTCAATAAAAAGAATACCTTCACGGATTTTGTGGATTGTTCCAAGTATTTGATCGATAAAAAATTTACCTCACAAGAACATTTATACGCCATGGGGGGCTCTGCCGGAGGGTTGTTGATGGGTGCCGTTGTAAATATGGCCCCAGAACTTTACAAGGGTGTTTTGGCTTTGGTTCCGTTTGTGGACGTGGTTACCACTATGTTGGATGATTCCATACCCCTAACCACCGGTGAGTATGACGAATGGGGAGATCCCAATAAGAAGGAATACTATGAGTACATGAAGAGTTATTCCCCATATGACCACGTAAAGGCCCAGCCCTATCCAAATATTTATGTTTCAACAGGCCTACATGATTCCCAAGTACAATATTGGGAGCCTGCCAAATGGGTGGCCAAGCTAAGGGAGATGAAAACCGATGACAATGCACTGTTTTTGGACACCAACATGGACACTGGTCATGGAGGGGCATCAGGAAGATTTGAAGCATTAAGGGAAACTGCAAAAGAATATTCCTTTATCCTCGATTTGGAAGGAAAAATACCATAAAATAAAAAAAGGTTAATTTTGCCGCTGGAAATGCTTTTCCTTGACCTAACTTAACTATGGAGAGTACAATAAAAGCCTACAACAATATTTTAGAATTGGTAGGAAACACCCCTCTAATTCGATTGAACAAAATTACCCAATCCCTTTCAGGAAATTATTTTGCAAAATTGGAATCCTTTAATCCAGGACACTCAGCAAAAGACCGGATTGCGGTTCATATTATTGAAGAGGCTGAGCGCAAGGGAATCCTAAAGAAGGGCAGTACAATTATAGAAACCACCTCCGGTAATACGGGATTCAGTCTTGCCATGGCCAGCATGGTCAAAGGATATCAGTGTATTTTGGCCGTAAGCTCAAAATCTTCCCCCGATAAGATTGATATGTTGAAGTCTATGGGTGCCCAAGTATATGTTTGTCCTGCACATGTCAGTGCTGATGATCCCAGATCCTATTATGAAGTCGCCAAGAAACTGCATCAGGAAACTCCTGGTTCCATCTATATCAATCAGTATTTCAACGAATTGAATATAGCTGCCCATTATACCACAACCGGGCCCGAAATATGGGAACAAACGGGTGGGCAAATCACGCATTTAGTGGCTTGTAGCGGAACTGGAGGGACCATTTCCGGAACGGCTAGGTTTTTAAAAGAACAAAATCCGGACATCAAAATATTAGCGGTGGATGCTTATGGTTCCGTACTGAAGAAATATCACGAAACAGGGGAATTTGACCATAATGAGGTATATCCCTACCGCATCGAGGGCTTGGGGAAAAATCTGATCCCTTCAGCCACAGACTTCAATAGCATCGACCGGTACATTAAGGTAACCGATGCCGAAAGCGCCCATATGGCAAGGGAAATTGCGCATACCGAGGGATTATTTGTTGGGTATACCAGCGGTGCCGCAATACAAGCGGTCAAGCAATATCATATGGAGGGAGAGTTTGGCCCAGAAAGCAATGTGGTGGTTATTTTTCCCGACCATGGATCTCGGTACATGAGCAAGGTATATAGTGATGAATGGATGGCGAATCAAGGTTTTTTCGAAGACGGGAAATTACCCAAACCAAAAGAAATCAATTATATCAAATAAGGCATAAAATTTATAATCGATAAAGGCAATACGGCAAGGTGTTGCCTTTTTTGTTTTCACTCATCAACGTTGTATGATTGGCATAAATACCTATTTTTGCAGTTCAATAAATTCTTTGCAGGATGCGCGATATTTTTGATCGAATAATTGAGAATAAAGGCCCTTTGGGCAAATGGGCTTCCCAGGCCGAAGGGTATTTTGTCTTTCCAAAGTTGGAGGGTCCCATCTCCAACCGAATGAAGTTTCACGGTAAGGAGGTAATTACTTGGAGTATCAATGATTATTTAGGTCTGGCCAATCTTCCCGAAATAAAAAAAGTCGATTCCGATGCTGCTTTGGAGCACGGTACGGCCTATCCTATGGGGGCTCGTATGATGAGTGGCCATACGAATTACCATGAGCAATTAGAGAAGGAATTGGCAGCTTTTGTAAACAAAGAAGCTTCCTACCTGTTGAATTTTGGATATCAAGGATTTATGTCTGTCGTTGATGCTTTGGTAGCCAAAGATGATATCATAGTATATGATGTGGATTGCCATGCATGTATTATTGATGGGGTACGATTACATGTGGGGAAACGGTTTACCTTCAAGCATAATGATGTTGAAAGTCTAGAAAAGAATTTAGAAAGGGCCACAAGGCTCGCCAACGAAACCGGTGGCGGTATTTTGGTCATCTCTGAGGGTGTTTTTGGTATGCGTGGAGAGCAGGGGATTCTAAAGGAAATCGTAGCGCTCAAAAAGAAATTTAAGTTTCGGTTACTGGTCGATGATGCCCATGGTTTTGGTACTTTGGGTAAAAAAGGTGCCGGGGCAGGTGAGGAACAAGGTGTTCAGGATGATATTGATGTGTACTTGGCCACATTCGCTAAGTCCATGGCCGGTATTGGTGCCTTTGTTGCTGCAGATCAAGGGATTATTGAATACCTAAAGTACAATATGCGTTCCCAGATGTTTGCAAAATCATTACCCATGGTTTTTGTTAAGGGTGCATTAAAGCGATTGGATATGCTCAAAAATATGCCCGAGCTGAAAGCTAAACTTTGGGAAAATGTAAATGCACTTCAAAATGGTCTAAAAGAAAGGGGCTTTGATATTGGAACAACACAAAGCTGTGTAACCCCGGTATATTTGAACGGTAGTATTCCTGAGGCAATGGCTTTGGTCAAGGATTTAAGGGAGAATCATGGAATTTTCTGCTCCATAGTCGTATATCCGGTTATTCCTAAAGGATTGATTCTTTTAAGATTGATTCCTACCGCTACCCATACCATGGAAGATATTGCCGAGACCTTGGAGGCCTTCTCTTCCATTCGAGAACGCTTACAGAATGGTACCTACAAACGACTTTCTGCCGCTGTCGCCGCAGCGATGGGAGAGTAATTACAAGAAGTATTTTCTTAAAATTCGAGCCACGGAACCGAGATAAGAAGTTCCAAACAGGTTTAAATGCACCAAGAGATAATAGAGCTGGTAGATGTCCGTTAGGGCTACCTGGTTTTCATGTGGAGGGATGATTTCATGGTAGGCTCCATAAAACGCATTCGAAAAACCACCGAAGAGTTTTGACATGGCCAAGTCTACCTCATGATGACCGTAATAAACAGCAGGGTCTATCAAATAGGGCTCTCCTATTTTATCGATCAAATAATTGCCGCCCCAAAGGTCGCCGTGTAGCAGGGAAGGAACTACCTCTCCAAAAAGTTCTTCACATGGTTCAATAAGTTTTTCAGGGGAAGGCGTCTGTGAAGCATCCAATAGCTTACGATCACGGGCGAATTTGAATTGTGGCTGCAACCGCTCTTGAACATAAAAGGTCGCCCATGAAGAGTGCTTCTGATTGTTTTGGGGTAATTTACCAATAAAATTATCTGTCTCGAATCCAAAAAAATCTGTTTTTGCAGAAAGGTGTAAACGGGCCAATTGTCTTCCAAAATGCTCCATGTCCTTGGATTGAGGTGGCTTCGCCTCAATAAATTCCAAAAAGAGGCATGACGTACCATCAAGGGAATAGGTGCCGATAATTTCGGGGATGCTTAGGGTTTTTGATCTTTTGAGTGCTTTAAGCCCCGCAGCTTCTTTTTCAAAGAGCTCTTTTGCATTTAGAAAACTGCCCGATTTTACAAAATATGACTTTTTGTTGGTGTTTACCCGTTGCGCATGGGCAATGTCTCCCCCCGAAAGAATTTGAATGGAAACTACAGGTTCCCCAAGAATGTGCTCGAATTGGACTTTATTCAATTAATCAGAGGGGTTTTCTATAGGTTCTCCTTCGTTTATGGGTGACCGGGTTAAAGTGCTTCCACATCTGTCGTATGGCCGTATTTTCTTCCAGTTCAGGTGTTCGGATACAGTTTTCGACGCCCCTTTCTTTAAAGGTATGGTAGAATTCATTGAAAATGATGGCCGTAACGCCTTTGTTCTGATATTCAGGATGAATTCCAATCAGATAAAAGATAACGTCCTTACTTTTCTTTCTTGCCCTAATTAAATGAAGGAATCCAAAGGGGAAAAGTCTGCCATTGGCTTTTTGAAGTGCCTTGGAGAAGGAAGGCATTACAATGGCAAAGGCGACGATATTATCTTCTTTGTCAACTACAAACTTGATAAATTCCGGATTGATGAACCGAATGTATTTTTCTTTAAAATAAGCCTTTTGAACATCCGTTATTTTCACAAAAGAAGAAAGCTTGGCATAACTTTCGTTAAACAGATCGAACATTTTATCGGCCCACGGCATAATGTCACTGCTTTTATTGAAATTCATAGGCTTTAAGCCATAACGCCGTTGTACCAATTGGTTGGCTTTTGTAAACAGCTTGGGGTCTGCGGCAGCGAATTTGAATTTGTTTTCCAAATACTCTTTCTCTTTTACAAAACCATGCGCTTCAAAGTGTTTTTGGTAATAGGCGTGGTTATACCAGGTAATCATGGTACCGATATGGTCGAAGCCTTTTATAAGCACTCCAACCTTATCAAGGTTTGAAAACCCAACAGGACCTTCCAGATATTCAAGCTGATTTGCTTTTCCGATTTCCTTTACTTTGTGAAGTAGGGCTTTGGACACTTCCAAATCATCAACAAAATCAAACCAGCCAAAACGCATTTTCTTCAGCCCTTGGTCCTTGACTTCAATATGATTGATAATCGCCGCGACCCGACCTACAATTTCTCCTTGATTGTAGGCAAGGAAGAATTGTGCACTAGCGGACTTAAAGGCTGGATTTTTATCCTTATCGAAGGTTTCCAGTTCATCCTTGATAATTGGTGGGACCCAATAGGGATTGTTCTTGTATAATGTAAAAGGAAAGGTTACAAAATCCTTTAATTCTTTGGGTGTCTTGGCCGGTTTTACGGAAATCATCATGTTTATTTATACAACACAATGATAGTAATAATCTTAGGGGGGAAAAAATGGAAGATGGACTTAAAAGTCAAAGTCCCGTTTGCGCTTCTTTTTCTTCTGTCTTTTGGGTTTTTTTTGCTTCCCTTTCTTTTTCATACTGCTCCGTTTGATTTTGCTTTGGGGATTCTGATCTTCAATGGGAACAAGTTCGTCCCTATGAAAATCGAGTCGATACGATAGTCCTGTTCTCCCAAAAACACGGAAAGGGGTATTCCTAACGCTGGCACCTAGACTAAAATCAGCCTGAAAATTGGGACTGAATAAATGGGCGATACCACCGCGAAACAGTAAATCGGAGAAGCGATCACTTTGAATGCCCTGATGTTCCACAAAGACACTCCATTTTGGATTTCTAAATGCACGGGTAACCGAAATGGCATAGCTCCATTCGGGAAAATTCGTAGTAATTCTATCGTAAGCGATGTTGGTTATCAAAACGGATTTTGGCGTTAGCCTGCTTTGAGTGGCAATCATGGCGCGGTATGAAATGGTACCATCTTCTGGGTAAAAAGGATTATCCCCTAAATTGAAGGTGGCACCACCATAAATGGAAATCGCAGAGGGAATTAAATTTTTGAGCTGAAAGACATTGTTCGCCCTCCAGCTATAAAGGTTTGGCTTGTTGGCTTCTGGATTTTTGTATTTGTCATAAATAAGATACTTTAATCCAATCCGATTTCTTGAAAAATCCGTTCTCGTTTCTTCTGTTCCAAAATTGTCAAAAGTAATGTTCTCACTGATGTAGGTGCCCTCATATTTGATTTCCAACTGTTCACAAAGAAATCCATAACGAAGCGCCAGTTCCCCTCCAAAAATCGAAGAAGAGGTGTTCAATAGGTCATGGTCCCGAATCTCATAAAGAAATCCGGTTTCAGCTTGCACCACATTTTTACCCACTGCATACGCACTTACACCAATTCCGGGACGATTGGAATTGATGACATCGGTATACTGCCCCAGGGACAAAAGCGGAAGTAAAAGCAGGAACAAAAAATATTTGTAATGCACCATAGCTGGACTTTAATACTATTTTATGAAACGAATATTCAATTTAATAGACTAGTTGGGTAACTTTGAATCAATAGCAATACACCATGGTTGTACTACAAACGATTTTATTTCTGATAATCGTATACTACATTGCCAAAATCCTTTGGAAATGGCTGGCACCCAAACTGCTTAATTATGCCGTCCAAAAGACGGAAGAACGTTTTGGACAACAATTTGGACCGTTTTATGAAGGACAACGTCCCAGGGAACATCAAAGTAAAACGACCGTACATAAAACCCGAAATCCAAAATCCAATCCCTCAAAAAAAGTTGGAGAATATATAGATTTTGAAGAAATTGAATAATCTTTGGGCATTCAAAGCCAGATTATGAAGCTTTCCGCAAAAGGTATCTTTACCCACTTAGCCGTTGTCCTTTTCTTCATTGTAGCCTCTTTGGCGTATTTCTATCCTGTAATTCAGGGCAAGGGCATTTACCAGTCAGACATTGCTCAATATAAAGGAATGGCCAAGGAACGTAATGATTATAAGAAAAGTACAGGCATTGAGAGTTACTGGACAAACACGCCATTTGGAGGTATGCCTACCTATCAATTGGGTGCAAATTATCCTCACGACTATGTGAAGCAATTGGATCGTTTGATTCGGTTTTTGCCGCGACCCGCGGATTACCTGTTTCTTTATTTTATCGGATTCTACATTTTAATGCTCTGTATGAAAATCGACTGGCGACTGGCCATTCTAGGAAGTCTGGCCTTTGGTTTTTCAACCTACTACATTATTATCCTTGGAGTGGGACACAATGCCAAGGCACATGCCATTGGGTATTTGCCGATGCTTTTGGGAGGGATCCTTTTGGTGTTTCGGAAGCAATATATGTTGGGTTTTGTATTAACCGCCATTGCCATGGCGTTGGAAATTAGTGCCAATCACTACCAAATGACCTATTACTTCATGTTATTGGTGCTCGTTTTAGGGCTGGTTTATCTCGTGGATACCATTCGAAAAAGGAAGTTGAAACACTTTTTCCTGTCCATTGGAATTTTAGTTGGTGCGGTAGTATTGGGCATTGCCACCAATGCAACTGGTTTAATGGCGACCAAGGAATTTGCCGATTGGAGTACAAGGGGTACATCGGCTTTAACAATCAATGCTGATGGTAGTGAAAAGGAAATTAAAAATGGTCTGGATCGGGAATACATTACACAATACAGTTTTGGAATATCCGAAACCCTGGTCACCATTGTACCAAGAATATTTGGTGGTTCGGGTTCAGAAGACTTGGGAAGGGAATCCAAGGCATATGAGTTTTTAACGGGGCAAGGGCTGCCACCGTCCCGGGCTTTGGAGTTTACAGGGAACATGAGACTTTACTGGGGTCAACAGCCTATCGTTGCCGGCCCCGCTTATATAGGTGCAGTTATATTTTACTTATTTCTATTGAGCTTGTTTTTGGTCAAAGGCAAAAGGAAATGGTGGTTATTGGGAGGAATATTACTATCACTAGTGTTATCATGGGGAAAGAACTTTCCTGCCTTGACCAATTTTATGATTGACTATTTCCCGCTTTACAATAAGTTTCGAGCCGTTTCTTCCATTCAAGTGATTTTGGAATTGTGCGTTCCCATACTGGCTATCCTTGGATTAAAATGTTTGTTTTCGGAAAAAGTTAAAAAAACAGAAAAACTAAGTGCCATAAAATGGAGTGCCATTATCGCTATTGCTGTGGTCACTGGCCTTTTTTTGATGAAAGGAGCGTTTAGTTTTGAGGGTGCAAATGATGGTACATTACAACAGTATTTCGGAGAGGAATTGATGCAAATGATCGTGCTTGATCGGGAAGAGGTCTATATCAGCGATTCCTTTCGATCGTTAATTTATATGCTCCTCACCGCCGCAGTTTTATTTTTGGTAGCAAGCGGAACATTGAGAAGGAATCTTGCCCTTATTGCCGTGGGTCTTTTGATTATTTTTGATTTGGTAGGGGTGAACCAACGTTATGTTAATGAAGGGGATTTTATAAGACAGCGTTTGATCGACCAGCCCTATCAAGCAACAGAGGCTGATCGCCAAATCCAAATGGATAAATCCATTTTTAGGGTTTTTGACCCTGCCGAAGGATTAGTAGGAGGGCGCACATCCTATTTTCATAAAACTTTGAGCGGATACCATGCCGCTAAGCCTGCAAAGCTGCAAGATTTATTCGAGTTTCATTTGTACAGCAATAATTTGGATGTGTTGAACATGCTCAATGTGAAATACATTTTTCAGGAAGACGAAGAAGGACGGCCCGTGCCAACCGTCAACCCAGATGCCAATGGTCCTGCTTGGTTTGTGGAGGATTTGATCGCCGTTGAAAATGCGGATGCTGAAATCAAATCCTTGGATAGCTTGAATACCAAAGTGTCTGCAGTTTTTGATACCGCTACAAATCCAGCTTTAAAAGCACAACGATTTGAAAAAGACTCGTTGTCAAGTATTGCGGTGAAAGACCATCGTCCGGATGTCATTACCTATGCGACCAAGAATTCAAATCGTGGATTTGTGGTCTTTTCTGAAATGCACTATCCCCAAGGTTGGGTAGTTAGCTTAGATGGAACCGAAGTGCCACACTATAAGGTGAATTACGCACTACGCGGTATGGAGGTACCTGCAGGACAACATGAAATTACCTTTCGCTTCGATCCGGAAGTAGTCAAGACCGGGAGTACCATCGCCCTTGCGAGTAATATTATTCTAGCCCTTGTGATGCTGGGGGGAATGGTATGGGTATTTAGAAAGCCAAAGAAAAAAGACAAGGCCTAATGCAAAAGGTGCTCATTATCACCTATTATTGGCCCCCTGCTGGAGGTCCCGGAGTACAGCGATGGCTAAAATTTGTGAAATACCTTCCCGAATTTAAGGTAGAACCCCTAGTTTTTGTTCCTGCAAGCCCACATTATCCACTGCAAGATGAATCGCTCCAAAAGGAAATTTCCGAAAATGTCGAAATCATCAAACAGCCCATATTTGAACCTTATGGGGTAGCGTCAATTTTTTCGCGAAAAAAGACAAAACGAATCAGCTCAGGTATTATTCAGGATTTTAATAAGCAATCCATATTGGAACGCTTGTTACTTTGGATTCGCGGTAATTGTTTTATCCCGGATGCACGAAAATATTGGGTAAAACCGGCAATAAAAAGATTGCTTCCTATCATTGAACAACAACAGATTAAAACCATAATTACCACTGGCCCCCCCCATAGTGTTCACCTCATAGGAAGCGGTATAAAGGAAAGGGTGGGAGAGATCAAGTGGATAGCAGATTTTAGAGATCCCTGGACATCCATTGGGTATCACAAAAGACTAAAGTTGACCAAAGCCTCCCGGCGAAAGCATAAGGAACTGGAGAAAGCCGTTCTGAATGCTGCTGACACCCTGGTGGTAACCAGTGAAACCACAAAATCCGAGTTTGAAAATTTGACTTCCAAACCTATTTCCGTGATTACCAATGGGTATGACGGTGCGTCCAAACAAACGGAATTAGATCGGAATTTTACCATTTCACACATCGGGTCGTTATTGACCGCAAGAAATCCCAAGGACCTGTGGATGGCTATTGCTGAATTGGTCAAAGAAAATGAGGCTTTTCAAAAAGCCTTAAAAATTCGTCTTATTGGTGTTGTAGGTGATGCGGTAATCAAGGACATCAACGAACAGGGTATCCAAGACCATGTGGAAGTCAAAGGATATGTATCCCATACTCATGTATTGGAGTATCAATCCACATCCCAACTATTGTTACTATTTGAAATCGATTCAATAGACACAAGAGGCATCATTCCAGGAAAGCTTTTTGAATATTTCAATGCCAAGCGACCCATCCTGGCCATTGGCCCTAAAGATTGGGAGGCAGGCCAACTTGTGGAAAGTCATCACGCAGGGGATTACGTATTACATGGAAATATAAAAACCTTAAAAAAGCTACTTTTGGAAAGATTTCATCAGTTCCAAAAAGGAAAATTAAATTGCAATTCCATAGGAATTGAGCAGTACCACCGGCGTGAACTGACCAAAAAACTGACCAAACTCCTCACATGGGAATCGTCTTAAGACAATCGCTACGAAATACCATAATAACGTATGTGGGTTTTGTCATTGGTGCTGTGAATACCTTGTTTCTCTATACCTATATTTTGGAACCGGAATACTATGGACTGGTCACTTTTATTTTGGCCACAGGCGCCATCTTGATGCCCTTAATGGCTTTTGGAACGCACAACACCTTGGTTAGGTTCTACAGCAGACAGCCCGAAGGGGATAGAGATGGTTTTTTAACGCTTATGCTTTTAAGTCCATTGTTTGCCATAATCCCGCTGGCTTTTTTGACTTGGATATGTAAGGATGCCATCGGGGAATTCTTCTCAAAGGAAAATGGGCTGGTTAAGGATTACGTTTGGTACGTATTTCTTGTTGGGCTTGCCATGGCCTATTTTGAAGTCTACTACGCATGGACCAAGGTGCAATTGAAATCGGTCTTTGGTAACTTAATGAAAGAAGTTTTTTCCAGGATAACAGTACTGATGCTTTTATTGTCCCTGTTTTTTGAATGGATCTCATTGGAGTTCTTTTTAAAAGCTTTGGTCGGAGTGTATCTTTTGCGAACCATTATCATGCAATTTTATGCCCACCGTATTCAAAAACGAAAGCTGGATTTCAATTTTCCAAAACAGACAAAAGAGATTTTAATATACGGTCTTTTGATTATCCTTGGTGGTTCTGCGTCGGTTTTGCTTTTGGAGATTGATAAATTTATGATCAATCAGTTCGTAGCCTTAGAGAATGTGGCCTTTTATGGGGTGGCGGTCTATATTGCAACGGTAATCATTGTTCCTTCCAGGGCCATGCACCAGATTACCTACCCCTTGACCGCAAAACTACTTAGTGAGGGTAATTCTTTTGAATTGGAAAATTTGTACAAAAAAACCTCCCTGACCCTTTTTATAGCTTCTGGCATCTTGTTCTTGCTTATACTACTGAATTTGAGTGATTTATATCGCCTGCTCCCGGCGGAATATGGGAACGGTTTTGCCATTGTTTTTTTGCTAGGTCTTGCCAAGGTTTTCGATTCCATGTTGGGGAATATCAATTCCATTCTATACAATTCAAAGTACTACAAGACCATTTTGCTATTGGGGGGGTTACTTGCGTTGACGACCATACTGCTCAACCTCTGGTTGATTCCGTTGTTAGGGATTGAAGGTGCGGCCTTGGCAAGTTTTAGTGCCATTTTCCTGTTCAATTGTATTAAAATGGTTTTTGTAAAGGTTAAGTTCGGACTGCTGCCGTTTGGGAGGGGCACCTTTAAAATTTTTGCCACATTACTTTTAATGGGCTTCTTGTTCTGGCAATTGAATTTTCCATTTCATCCCATGCTTAACATAGTTCTAAAGTCTACCGTGATGGTAGTAATGTATTTAGGGATTTTGTATCGGTTCGATATCTCTGAGGATGTATCTGGAGTGATTTCACGTTTTTTAAGGCGAAGGGAATAGTTGTCCGTTTGTCCTTCGGCATCTAGAATGGTGAGACTCTTGGACTGTACTTCAACGGGCCTCTGCTGAGCGTAGCCGAAGTGCTCAGGGTTCGTTCAACTTTAGGCTTTGAATTCATTTTATTTTTCAAAACCCAGTTTCACGAAAAACCCCGCGGTAAGCAGGACGCTTACCACGGGGTCAAACAACTAACCAACCTAAAAACTTTGTGAAGCCCCATTTTAACAATTGCAATCGCGGCAGTTAAAATGTTCGGTTGAACAAATGCTGAGCGTAGCCGAAGCATCTATTCTTGTTTCTTCGCTGAGCGAAGTCGAAGCATCTTTCTTCACTCAGCAATCTGAACCAATTATCTTTTTCTAGCACTTCTTGTGCTGCTACTTCTTGAGCTTCTGTTCGTTCCAGAAGTACTTCTTTTCGTGGTCGTACTTCTCGATACGGTCCGCTTTGAAGGAGTAGTACTTCGCTTGACACTGGTACTTCTACTTCGGTTCTGGGCCACACTACGCTTCGCTTTTGTAGAGGTAGTACTTCGTTTGGTCACCGTTCTATTGTTCGGTGCACGCGTTACTTCCCTTTTGGTAACCGAAGTGCTTCGAGGGGTCCGGGTCACTGACCTTTGGGTTACCGAAGTACCTCTATTGGATCTACCTACATCGGTAGTTCGTCTCGTAGTGGTACTTCTTCGAACCTCGCCTTGTCTGGCGTTATTGCTCCTTTCCACTGATCTTCTATTCCCTCGTTGGGCTACCGCATTGTTGGAACGGGTCACCGACCTTCTTTCGGTAACAACCCTATTATTTCTACCCGAATTTTCCCTTCGGATTCGGTTGTTGTCACGAACGGCTACACGTCTGTCATTTCTATAGATGTTCGCCCTTCGACTTCTATTGAATCGGTATTCCCGACCAATTTGAGCATAGGCGCGTCGTATATTATTTCTGTAAGGCCTGTGCCATGTATACCGAATGGGGTTGTACCATCTTCTGTACGGAGTGGTCCATACGTTGCAGAATCCTACCGCTGGTCTCACAAACCACCTGTGCCATGGTCGGAACACGAATCCACGGTTATAGATGTTGATGAACCCTGTGGTATGGCTAAAGACCCCACCGTTCCAGAACACGTTCAATCCACCAACACGTCGCACAAATCCATTTCTATACCAGATATCCACACCACCAATCTGAGAAACGCGACCATAGTAATCATAAAAGATCGGTACGTTTTCTACCTGTACTACAGCACCAAAATCATCGTACTGTACAAATGGGTTATAGTTAAACCCTGAGTTAAAGGTGATTCCGACATTACCGACTTGTGCGCCCACCCCGACATTCACTCGATTGTCAATAAAGAAATCAAATTCACCATCGGGATATACCGAAAACGTGATACCGTTTTCATTAAAAATAAACGAGTTGCCATGGCGAAATGTAGTTACAGCCATTTCACCGCTCACCGTTGCAGCTTGTGTACCCGTAGCTCCAAATACCAACGCTGCCATTAAGAGTACCAACTTTTTCATAACTGTTTAATTTAAAGTTCTGGGAGCAACTATTTACATCCCACCCAGTGTAAATCAAACAGCATGCCAAAAAAAGTTTTAAATTATAACATTATGATTATCAATCAATTAATTTTATTTTTGCTACGGAAGGCAAAGTAATCACCTACTTATGCAAATATTTTTTTAGGGTTTCCTGGATAAAATATTGCCAACCTGCCTGACAACTCTCCCTTTTAAATTCCGGAATATCATCAGGGAAATCTTCCAATACCGTTGTCGTTGCCGTAAGTGCGGTTTGCCCTTTTTCCTCTTGAAGTTCAATGGCCACGGTATAGCACCCAGGATACCCATCGTACCGCAATTCCTACACCATTTTTTGTTGTGGAACGATTTCCAGTATGCGCCAGAGGTGGGGGAAGGTTCGGTTACCGGACGTTACATCAAATTGTGTCTCAAAACCAACCTTAGGCTCAAAAGTGGGGATATTGGGGAAAAACCATTGCACCATTTCGTTCAGGACGGTCAAGGCATTCCATACCTTTGCTATGGGGGTGAAGAAGGTTTGTGTTACGGTGACCGGTGGTTGTGTGGTTTTCATAACTTATCTCCCAGATACTTTGCCGTAAACGACTTTTTGCTTTCAACCACTTCTTCCGGGGTGCCTTCTGCCAACAAATTTCCGCCTTTTTCGCCCCCTTCAGGTCCGAGGTCAATAATATAATCGGCGCATTTGATCAGCTCAATATTATGTTCGATCACCACAATGGAATGTCCTTTGGAAATCAGTTCATCAAAGGATTTCAGTAACTTCTTAATATCGTGAAAATGGAGTCCCGTGGTAGGTTCATCAAAAATAAACAAGGCTTTTTCCTTCGTATTTCCCTTGACCAGAAAAGAAGCCAGTTTAATCCGTTGGGCTTCCCCGCCGGATAGGGTAGAGGAGCTCTGCCCAAGGGTAACGTACCCCAAGCCAACATCCTGTAGCGGTTTTAGCTTTTGTACGATTTTGGGCTGTTGGTAGGTTTCAAAATGGGAGATGGCCTCATCAATGGTCAAATTCAAAATGTCGTTTATACTTTGACCCTCAAACTGCACTTCGAGCACCTCTTTTTTAAAGCGCTTGCCATTGCATGCATCACACACCAAATGCACGTCGGCCATAAACTGCATTTCCACAGTGATTTCCCCTTCACCCTTACATTTTTCGCAACGCCCACCATCCACATTAAAGGAGAAGTGCTTGGCTTGGTATCCTCTAAGCTTGCTAAGTTTTTGTGCCGCAAACAAGGCCCGAATATCATCATAGGCTTTGATATAGGTCACTGGATTGGAACGTGAAGATCGCCCTATGGGGTTTTGATCCACAAACTCCACATGCTTTAACTGACTGTATTTACCCTCCAGTCTAGTGAATTGACCCGCTTTTTCTCCATAACCACCTACTTCCTTTAAAATAGCTGGGTACAACAGCCTTTTAACCAAAGTACTTTTACCACTGCCAGAGACCCCGGTAACCACGGTCAGCATGTTTAAAGGAAAGGTGACATCGATATTCTTTAAGTTGTTTTCACGTCCCCCATTGATTTGAATATAATTTTTGGAGTTACGACGTTCCTTCGGCACCTCAATTTCCAAGTTCCCATTAAGGTAGTTGGCGGTAAGGGTATCCTTTGATAAGATTTCGTCAAAAGTTCCAGTACCTACTACCTTTCCCCCCAAGGTTCCGGCTTCAGGACCTATATCGATAATGGCATCAGCCGCTTTCATGATATCTTCATCATGTTCGACCACCACTACGGTATTGCCCAAATCCCTTAAGGATTTTAAAACTTCAATTAGATTTTCAGTGTCCTTAGGGTGCAGCCCTATACTGGGCTCATCCAAAACATACATGGAACCTACCAAGCTACTGCCCAGACTGGTCGCCAGATTGATACGTTGGCTTTCCCCTCCAGACAGCGTATTCGATTTTCTGTTCAAGGTCAAATAGTTCAGTCCTACTTTGTCCAAAAAGTCCAATCGTGTGGTAATTTCCTTTAATAATCGTTTTGCGATGGTCCGGTCGTGTTTGGAAAGCTCCAGTTCCTCGAAAAAAGGAATTAGGTTTTTAATGGGCAATTCAATCAAATCGGAAATCGATTTGTTATGAACCTTTACATAATTGGCTTCTTTACGTAGTCGTTTTCCGTTACAAACAGGACACTTCGTCTTTCCCCGGTAGCGGGAAAGCATTACCCTGTTCTGGATTTTATAGCTTTTCTCCTCCAGTTGTTCAAAAAACTTATGGATACCAATAAAGTGGTCATTGCCATCCCAAACCAGTTGTTTTTGTTCGTCGGAAAGCTCAAACCATGGCTTATGGATAGGGAAATCAAAGGTATAGGCTGAATTGACCAGCTGATCTTTGTACCAACTCATGCTTTCACCACGCCATGGGAAAACAGCTTCCTGGTAAATGGATAGGGCGGTATTGGGAACTACCAAATCAGGGTCGATGCCAATGACATCCCCATAACCTTCGCATTTGGGGCAGGCTCCATACGGATTGTTAAAACTGAATAGGTGCACATTGGGTTCGAGAAACTTCATACCATCCAACTCAAACAAATTGCTGAATTGTTGCACCTTTCCTGAATTCAATTCTTCAATGGCACAAGTGCCCTTTCCTTCAAAAAAAGCATTGTCCACCGCATTTCCCAGTCGGTTTAAAAAATCCTCATCCTCCTTTTTGACCACTATTCGGTCAACGACCAAATCAAATTCCTTTCCAATGTCTCCTGGTGCTTGGTCGATTCGGATAACCCCACCTTGGTATTTTATTCTGGCATAGCCCTGTTTTGAAAACAATTCCAAGGATTTTATGGAATCCCGGTCCCCTTTAATTTTAATGGGAGCCAACAGTAAAAGTTTTGTCCCTTCCTCAAAACTCTTGACATAGTCGACCACATCGCTTACCCTTTGCTTTTTGACTTGTTTACCAGAAACGGGAGAGATAGTCTTGCCGATACGGGCAAATAACAATTTTAGATAGTCGTAAATTTCGGTTGTCGTACCTACGGTAGACCTGGGATTTGTAGAATTTACTTTTTGCTCAATGGCAATGGCCGGCGCTATTCCTTTTATATAGTCGACTTTAGGCTTATCCAGTTTTCCCAAAAACTGTCTGGCGTAGGAAGAAAGACTTTCCACATAGCGTCTTTGTCCCTCCGCATATAAGGTATCAAATGCCAGGGATGACTTCCCGGAACCTGAAAGACCGGTTATTACAACCAATTTATTTCTTGGGATAACAACATCTATATTTCTAAGGTTGTGGAGTTTGGCACCTTTTATGATGATATTCTGCTTAGGGTCTACATCTTGTAATGATGTCATTCGTCGATTTTTTTTATACAAAGATACCCTTTGAGGGGGTTAATGTCTATATTGCGTGCGTTGACATCTAAAATACTGTAGATCACAACATACTTTTTTGGTAACTTACGTTATTATCTATCTTTGATTTGTAATT
>JBCDBE010000056.1:0-22496 GCA_039184365.1 Bacteroidota bacterium
CAAAAAATTAACGCTGCTCCAAACAAAAGAGGATAGAAATAGCTTGCAATAACCTTCATTTTCCTTTTGAAAAATCGTTTGGTCGCGTCCTTCCCTGAGAAAAGGAGTAAAAAAAACATAGTACCTTCATATCCCAAACAAAATCTACTTTTCACATCATGCCCAAAGTACCAGTAGATGTACAACTAAGTTCATTGCCAAATAACCCAGGAGTATACCAGTTCTATGATTCGGAAGGCAAAATACTCTATGTGGGAAAGGCAAAAAACCTAAAAAAAAGGGTAGCCTCTTACTTTACCAAAAATCACGAATATGGGAAAACCCGTGTAATGGTAAAGAAAATAAGGACCATAAAGCACATCGTTGTAAAAACCGAATCCGATGCACTTTTGCTGGAAAACAACCTTATTAAAAAGCATCAGCCACGTTACAATGTGCTACTTAGGGATGATAAATCCTATCCTTGGATATGCATTAAAAAAGAGCTTTTCCCCAGAATATTTATGACGCGAAGACTCACTCAGGATGGTTCTTTATATTTTGGACCCTATACCAGTGTTAAAACGGTGAAAACACTGTTGGAGCTCATAAAAAATGTAAGTCCATTACGGACGTGCAGCCACAAACTGACAAAGGAAAAAATAGCGGCCGGTAAATTTAAGTATGGTCTGGAATACCATCTAGGAAACTGCCAAGGTGCATGCCAAGGAGAAATAACAGAGGAAGAATACGAAAATCGGATTGAAAAAGTCAAAGGAATCATTAAAGGGAATTTTAAAGGTACCTTGTTCGAACTCAAAAAAGAGATGAAAGCATATTCAGAAAATCTGGAGTTCGAAAAAGCACATATTGTCAAAGAGAAAATTGAGACACTCGAAAGATATCAAGCCAAATCGACCATTGTAAATCCAAAAATCAGTGATGTAGATGTATTTTCCATTATTTCCGATGAAACCCATGCCTACATCAATTTTTTGCAGGTGTCCAATGGGTTAATTGTAAGATCCCACACACTTGAGCTTCATAAGAAATTGGAAGAAACCAACGAAGAACTGTTACAATTGGGGATTTTCGAAATTCAACAGCGTTTTGATTCCCAATCAAAAGAAATTTACACCCCCTTCCCTGTCAAGGTCAATCCGAACATAAAAGTCAGCGTTCCTAAAGTAGGAGACAAGAAAAAATTACTTGATTTCTCTGAAAGGAACGCCCAATTTTTTAGACAGGAACGCTTTAAACAGATAAAAATCGTCGATCCCGATCGGCACACCAAGCGAATTATGTCCCAAATGAAAGGTGATTTAAGACTTTCTGAGGAACCTCGGCACATAGAGTGCTTTGACAATTCCAATATTCAAGGAAGCAATCCTGTTGCCGCTTGCGTTGTCTTTAGAAACGGAAAGCCCTTTAAAAAGGACTATCGCCATTTTAATATTAAGACCGTTACTGGGCCAGATGATTTTGCCTCCATGGAAGAGGTAGTCTTTAGACGCTATCGACGCCTTTTGAATGAAGCGGAAAGCCTGCCCCAACTGATTGTTATTGATGGAGGCAAAGGTCAACTTTCCGCTGCATTAAAAAGTTTGGAGGTTCTGGGATTACGGGGCAAAATCGCCATAATAGGTATTGCCAAACGGTTGGAAGAAATTTATTTTCCAGGTGACCCCATTCCATTGTATCTGGACAAAAAATCCGAAACCCTTAAGATTATTCAGCAGTTGCGCAACGAAGCCCACCGTTTTGGCATCTCATTCCATAGAAACAAAAGGAGTAAGGCCGCAATCAATACAGAATTGGAAAATATTGAAGGGATAGGGCTAAAAACTGCCGAACAACTTCTGCAACGTTTTAAATCCGTAAAACGGATCAAAGAGGCTTCCTTGGATAGCTTAACGGAATCCATTGGTCAGGCAAAAGCAAAAAAAGTATATGAATCGTTTCATTGAACCGTAAATGCTAAAAAAGATTTCAATACTTCTAATTGTATCCATTACCCAGGTTCTCCTTTCACAGAAGGAACCTAAAATAGGACTGGTATTGAGTGGTGGCGGTGCCAAAGGATTGGCCCATATTGGAGCTTTGAAGATTATTGACAGTCTAGGGATTCAAATTGATTATATTGGAGGTACCAGCATGGGAGCAATAGTAGGAGGACTTTATGCCGCTGGATATTCAGGAAAAGAACTGGACTCCGTTTTTAAGTCGGTTGATTTATCTGAATTAATTCAGGACAATGTGCCAAGAAGTGCAAAAACCTTTTATGAAAAGGATGATTCTGAACGATATGCCCTAAGCTTACCCTTTGAAAATTTTAAGGTTTCCTTTCCCGAAGGAATTTCTGGGGGACAAAATATCTACAATGAATTTGTTCGACTTTTGTTCCATGTTAAGGATATTAAAGACTTTAATAAGCTACCCATCCCCTTTTTATGTATTGCAACAAATATAGAGACAGGTAAGGCCGTTTTATTGGATAATGGCTATTTGCCCGAAGCCATTATAGCAAGCGGGACCCTACCTTCACTTTTTGAGCCTTCTGAAGTGGATGGTCAAATTTTAATAGATGGCGGAGTCGTAAACAATTATCCACTCGATGAAATCAAAGCCAAAGGTGCTGACATCGTTATTGGTGTGGATGTCCAGGACGCCCTTGCCAAACGTGATGACCTATCCTCCGCAACCGAAATTCTTGTACAAATCAATAATTATCGTACAGTCAATGACATGGTTGATAAAATAAAGGAAACGGATATCTACATTAAGCCGGATATTCGGGAATTTTCAGTTGTAGACTTTGAAAGGAGGGATGAAATTATTGAAAGCGGTTCGGTTGGCGCCAGAAAACAAATAGACGCACTTAAGAAAATTACCACTAGAAGTAAAAGTAAAAATCAAACGGTTCCAAAAAATGGAGTGGATAGCCTAACCATAAATCGATTGATATTGACGGGAAACGACAATTATACGCGGGCATACATCAAGGGAAAACTTAGATTTGGGCTTGGCGACAAAATCCCTTTTGAAAAATTAAGACAGGGTATGGGTAATCTATCTGCTACTGGCAACTTTAAAGCTATTCGATATAAGTTGGTTTCCAATGGCTTGGGAACTGATTTGGTACTCAATCTTAGGGAAAATCCAAATACCATGTACATAAAAATGGGGGCCCATTATGATGATTTGCTGAAAAGTGCTGCACTCATCAATTTGACAAAAAAAAATCTAATCTTTCGAGACGATGTGGCCTCCTTTGATTTAATTCTTGGCGATTATGTCCGCTACAATTTTCAATATTATTTGGATAAGGGATTCTATTGGAGTTTTGGCATAAATTCCAATTTTACTGATTTTGATGAGGAAATCGATTTTGATGTCATCCGAAACAATTTTGATGTGGTGGATGACCCTAATATTGGAGAAATTAGTTTGGATGTGACGGATTTAACCAATCAAGTCTACCTACAGACCGTGTTAAGGGAAGAATTTGCATTTAGGGTAGGTGTGGAACATAAGCTTTTGCGGTACAGTACGCGTACCTTGAGTAACCTGTCTCTAAATGAGACCGAGGCTTTTGAACCATCAGAAGAAGCCCGGGTATTTTTTGAGGACAGCAACTACTTTAGCACCTATGGACGATTGACCCTGGATACCTACGATGATAAATATTTCCCCACCAAAGGACTATTCTTTGACGGGGATTTCCATTGGTACCTATTTTCGTCCGATTTTAATGATAATTTTAGGGCTTTTTCCATATCAAAAGCCAGAATAGGTGGGGCTTTCCAACCTTTAAAAAACCTTTCTTTGAATATTGAATCGGAAGGCGGGTTCAAACTGGGGACTTCCCCTGTTACTTCCTTTGATTTTATTCTTGGAGGTTTTGGGAATGACCTCATCAATAATTTCATACCTTTTTTCGGCTATGAATTCCTAAGCCTACCTGGTAACAGCTATGTAAAGGCGTATGCCAGACTTGATTACAAACTCTCCCCTAAAAGCCATTTTTTATTCGCCGCAAACGTGGCCAATGTAGATGATGACCTGTTTAGGACAGGGGAATGGTTCAGGGCTCCAAATTTTTCGGGTTATGGTATAGGCTATGGTTTGGAATCTTTTGCAGGTCCAATCCAAATCTATTATTCATTTTCGCCCCAAATCAATGATTCTACAGTATTTTTTAGCGTGGGATACTGGTTTTAACTTCAATTTTTATTAACGAACTCCAAAAGCAATGTTGCTTATAGTTAAAGTTGGTTAAAAACGTAGGTAGGCTTTTTACTAGATTTATCTTTGTATGCGCAAGGGGTGGTTTCCTTGCGACTTTAAGTATTGGTTTTTCATAATTTAAAGTTTGGTTGGTTATTTAGAAAAAGCCCTAATGCTTGACATTGGGGCTTTTTTTGTACAATAGTTTGGAATAACTTTTGTTTAAGTAATTGTAAATGTGGTGGTATAAAACCTGATTATATTAAATTTATGTCCCATTTCAATGCCATGAAACAAACGTTCGCTCTCATACTGACACTTATGGTTATTGGTCTGACGGCTCAGGAAAGACCTGCATTTAAAGCAGGGGAATGGCTAAAGTTTAGGATTCACTATGGTTTTCTAAATGCTAGTTACGCCACCTTACATCTCACATCTGAACAACTGGATTCAATCCCCGTATACCATGTTGTAGGCAAAGGAAAAACTACGGGATTTGCCAGTATCTTCTTTAAGGTCGACAATACTTTTGAAAGCTACTTTGATAAAAAAAGTGGTAAACCCTATAAATTCATCCGGGATACCTATGAGGGAGGTTATACAAAGGATATTGAAATCCGCTTTGATCATGATGATGCTATGGCCCTGTTTAAGGACAAAAAAAACAATAAAGAATTTAACATACCGGTAAACGACAAGGTCCAAGACTTACTATCCGCTTCTTATCACCTAAGAAATGAATACGGTATGGAAGACTTCAAAAAAGGGGATGTGCTCAGCATGGACATGCTTTTTGATGATGATGGCGTATATCAATTTAAATTGAAGTACTTGGGCAAAGAAATCGTACGTACAAAATTTGGCAAGGTAGAATGTCTTAAATTTAGACCTTATGTGCAGTCGGGAAGGGTATTTAAGGAAGAGGAAAGTTTAACACTTTGGGTCTCCAATGACTTCAATAAAATTCCCATACGCATTAAGGCCGATTTAGCCGTAGGTTCCATCAAAGCTGATTTAGACGGCTACAATGGTCTGCGGAACCAGTTCAAAATAATTATGGATTGAGCCCAACCAATGAGCACAGATG
The DNA here is from genome assembly GCA_039184365.1 of Bacteroidota bacterium. Taxonomy (GTDB): domain Bacteria; phylum Bacteroidota; class Bacteroidia; order Flavobacteriales; family Flavobacteriaceae; genus Croceivirga. Next base: position 5,294 of record JBCDBE010000056.1, read on the forward strand.
ATAGCATTGCGTCCCAAATCAACAAACTGGAAGAAAAATTCAAAAACTCGGGACAAGACCTGGGTTCGTATTTGGATGGTCTGCTCTATCAACGTTACCTTACCTATTGGGATTATATCCATTTGGACACACTTTTAAGTCTGCAGGTTCCTAGGACTTATTTCCCGGATGAGGAAATCTTTATCATGTATCACCAAATTACGGAACTCTATTTCAAGCTTATTCTCCATGAGCAAAAACAACTGGTGGACGACAAGTCAGATAACATTAATTTTTTTATAGAAAGAATCAATCGAATCAACAGTTACTATAAGGTGTTGATTTCTTCCTTTGGCATCATGATCAATGGTATGGAAAAGGAACAGTTTTTACGATACCGAATGGCCCTTCTTCCTGCTAGCGGATTTCAATCCGTTCAATACCGTATGATTGAAATATATGCCACTCCACTGGAAAATTTAGTCCATGCTTCCGAACGGGAAGTTTTTTCCAGCAAAAACAGTATTGAAGAGCTTTATGATCATATCTATTGGAAAAAAGGCGCAACGGATCTCAATACAGGGGAAAAGACTTTGACATTAAAACAATTTGAATACCGATATACCCCCAGGTTGGTTCGTATCGCTAAACAGGTTAAGGGCAACACCGTCTATCAAAAATGCCTTGATTTACTACAGAACTCTCCGAACAACGGCCCTTTGTTGGATGCGATTAAGAGCATGGACATCAATGCAAACATCAATTGGCCATTGATGCATATGGGTTCTGCGTACAGATATTTAACAAAGGACAAAGGCAACATCAATGCCACCGGAGGGACCAATTGGAAGGACTTTTTGCCCCCAAGTTTCCAGAGAATAATATTTTTCCCAACTTTGCATTCCAGAGAGGAGTTGGATAATTGGGGAAAACAGTGGGTAGAACACATCTTTAATCCCCAAAACAAGTAGAAAATAAGCATGCAAAAATACTGGGGCACAATTTTAGCAATGCTGGTTTTGGCATCGTGTGGCAGTGATGGAAAAATTGTTGAAAATACACCGGTTGAAGAACCCAAGATTCAACCTATCGTTACCCACTTTGGGTTTAATCTGGAAAACTTTAATGTTGTCAGGGATACCATAAAAAAAGGGCAGACCTTTGGAGAGCTAATGCTAAAGAACAAAGTGGATTACCCTAAGATTGTCCATATTGCCGAAAATTACAGGGATACTTTTGATGTGAGGCGCATGGACAGAAAACCTTATGTCTTACTGAAATCCAAGGACACCGCTGAAGCTGCACAAGTTTTCATTTATCAAAATGATAAAATCAATTATACGGTTTTTGACTTTAGGGATAGTACGGCCAATGTCTATAAAGGAAAGAAAAAGGTCACTTATTTGGAGCATGAGGTTGCAGGCACCATAAAAAATAGTCTGTCCATGGATTTGGATAGTCTGGGTGTAGACTACAGCGTCACTATTAACCTATCCGAGGTTTATGCATGGACCATCGACTTTTTTCGCTTGGAAAAAGGAGATACGTTCAAAATTATCTATGACAAAAAATTTATAAACGACTCCATATACGCGGGAAGTGGATCCATTAAATCAGCTTACTTTGAACACAAGGGAAAACCCATTTATGCGTTTCCCTACGTTTCGGATTCCATAAAGAACATTAAGGAATATTATGATCAAGAAGGCAATAATCTCAGGAGTACTTTTTTAAGGGCACCTATTAAATTTGGATATCGTCTTTCTTCTAGATATAATTTAAGAAGGCGCATTGCATACTACGGTTATAAAGTTCGACCCCATATGGGAACGGACTATGCTGCACCTATAGGCACACCCATTGTTGCTACAGCAGATGGAACGGTAACGGAATCCAGAAGAAGGGGTGGCAATGGCAAATACGTAAAGATTAGGCACAATAGCATTTATAGTACCCAATATTTGCACATGAAGGCCCAAAAGGTAAAAGCAGGAGAATTTGTGAGGCAAGGCGATGTCATCGGCTGGGTCGGTATGACTGGAAACACTGGGGGGCCCCATGTATGTTACCGTTTTTGGAAAAATGGAAAACAGGTAGATCCCTTACGCGAAAAATTACCCTCGGCCGAACCCATAACCGATTCGTTGCGTAACGCTTATTTCAAGCATATCAAACCCCTAAAATTTCAATTGGACTGTATCCCATTTGAAGAATCAACTACACAAGAAAACCTATTAACCCTTAACCAAACATATGGCCCTACCCAAAATTGACCCTACAACCACAAATGCCTGGGCAGTCCTTGAATTACATTTCAAAGAGATAAAGAATCAACATCTAAGGACGCTTTTCCAAAATAACCCCGAAAGGGCAAAGCAGTTTTCAATAAAGTGGGAAAACTTTTTTGTTGACTATTCCAAAAATAGGATTACGGGTGAAACGCTTGAGCTTTTACTAGATCTTGCCAATGAGGTTAAACTTAAAGATGCGATAGCTTCTTATTTTTCTGGGGATGTCATCAATGAAACGGAAGAAAGGGCGGTCTTGCACACAGCGCTACGTGCCAAAAAAGAAGAAAAAGTTACGGTCAATGGCATCAATGTCATCCCTGAGGTATTCGAAGTAAAGGAACAAATCAAATCCTTTGTAGAGGCTATTATTTCAGGTGACAAAAAAGGATATTCCGGAGAACCTTTTACTGATGTGGTCAATATAGGAATTGGCGGTTCCGATTTGGGGCCGGTCATGGTTACCGAAGCACTTCAATTCTATAAAAACCACTTGAACATTCATTTCGTGAGTAATGTCGATGGGGACCACGTTCATGAAGTTTTAAAGGGACTACGTCCACAAACAACTTTGTTCATTATCGTTTCCAAGTCGTTCACTACCCAGGAGACCTTAAGCAATGCCCTAACCATTAAGAAATGGTTTTTGGAACATGCCCCGGAAAAAGATGTGGCCACCCATTTCGTTGCCGTATCGACCAATACCTCAAAAATTGATGAATTTGGTATTTCAAAAGAAAATGTATTCCCCATGTGGGATTGGGTAGGGGGCCGTTTTTCCCTATGGAGCGCGGTAGGTCTCACTATAGCATTGGCCATTGGTTATGACCAATTTAAAGAACTTTTGAATGGCGCCCATAAGATGGATGCCCATTTTAAGGAAACCGAGTTATCGGAAAATATCCCCGTAATCCTTGGGCTCTTGAGCATTTGGTATAATAATTTCCAAGGTGCCGAAACCGAAGCCATAATTCCCTACTCCCAATATTTGCATCGATTTTCTGCCTACCTACAACAGGGCATCATGGAAAGTAACGGGAAAAGTGTGGATAGGAACGGCAGACGGGTACGCTATCAAACAGGTACCATAATTTGGGGGGAACCGGGGACCAATTCCCAACACGCTTTCTTTCAGTTGATTCATCAAGGCACAAAGTTGATTCCAACCGATTTTATTGGCTTTAAAAAGCCCTTGCACGGTGAAATGGAACACCACCACATGTTAATGGCCAATTTCTTTGCCCAGACAGAGGCATTGATGAATGGTAAGCCATTTGAGGAAGTTAATGCCGAATTGGAAAAGTCCGGATTGGGTCGGAAGGAAATTGAAAAACTATCACCCTTTAAAATCTTCGAGGGCAATAAACCTACCAATACCATATTGATGGATAAGCTTACACCTAAGAATTTAGGGTCCCTTATTGCCCTGTACGAACATAAGATATTTGTTCAAGGCGTACTATGGAATATTTTCAGCTACGATCAATGGGGTGTGGAATTGGGGAAACAGCTGGCCAAAAATGTGCTGTCTGATCTAGAAAATTCCGAAATTGGCAATCATGATGCCTCTACATTCAACCTTATTAAATTTTTTAAAGAATAATTTACGTCTTCCTAAAAAACTGAATTTTTCAACATACTGAAAAACAGTAATTTATAATACTTCTGTTGTTAACAAAGCGGTGATTTCTTAACGTTATGTTAACGTTAGTACATCTCCTTTGGCGCACTTTTGCAGTGCTAATTGAACAATTAAACACTGTAAAAATGAAAAAAATCTACTTGGCATTTGTAGCCCTACTAGTGACTGCATTTGCATTTTCACAAGGGGTTACCACCGCTGCCATGGGGGGTAAAGTAACCGATGCTGTCGGAGAGCCACTACCAGGAGCTAGTGTGGTTGCCATTCACACACCTTCAGGCACCACCTATGGGGCAGCTACCGATTTTGACGGATTCTATCGTATTTCCGGTATGAGAACAGGTGGTCCTTACACCATTACGTTTTCCTACGTTGGATTTAACGATGATGTAAAAGAGGGCCTTTTCCTTAACTTAGGTTCTACGGAAAGAATCAGTTCGCAATTACAAGAATCTGCCACGGCACTTGATGAAGTGGTCGTAGTTGCTCAAAACTCTGGGCTTTTCGATTCTGGTAAAACCGGTGCCGAGACCAGTGTTAGTCCCGTACAGGTAAATAATTTACCTTCTATTTCAAGGAACATCGCCGATTTTGCAAGATTGACTCCGCAAGCCAGGGTTACTGGGGACGATGTCATTTCGATAAGTGGACAGAACAATCGATTTAATGCCATTTACATTGATGGGGCAATTAACAATGATGCGTTCGGTTTGGCGGCCAATGGCACCAATGGTGGACAAACGGGAGTGAGCCCAATATCACTGGATGCTATCGAATCTTTCCAAATTAACGTAGCTCCCTTTGACGTTCGTCAATCAGGATTTGCCGGAGGTAGTATCAATGCCAACACTAGATCAGGTACCAACAAATTTATTGGATCCGCCTATGCGCTATTTAGAAACGAAAACTTTTCGGGGAAAACCCCAGTAGATTTGGTTGGTGACGGTGAAGAGCGGGAGAAATTGGATGAATTTACGGCAAACACCTATGGGGTACGTTTAGGAGGGCCAATAATAGAAAACAAACTGTTCTTCTTTGTAAACTATGAAAGGCAAGAAGTTGAAACTCCCCAACCGTTTGATATTTCTACCTATAGAGGCGATGCCACAGAATCTGATTTGATTGGGTTATCTGACTTTCTAACAAACAATTTTGGATATGATCCAGGAACTTTTGGCAATAGTATTGAATCCCTGACCAGTGATAAATTAATTGCTAAAATAGACTGGAATATTAATGAAAAGAACAAACTTTCATTCAGACATAGCTATGTAGAGGCCGTTCAGTTTAATGCGGCTGGCTCAAATACAGGTAGCATTAACTTTTTAAATCGCTCTATAAATTTTGAGTCGATCACCAATTCTTCCGCACTTGAATTAAACTCGCAGATAGGGAGTAATATGTCCAATAACTTCGTTCTTGGTTATACTCGTGTTCGCGATGATCGAGATCCGGTAGGGAATCCGTTTCCATCGGTTCAGATTTTTGATGCAGCGGGTACTTCAATATTCTTTGGTTCAGAACCCTTTTCAACAGCAAACGTACTAGACCAGGATATTTTGACCTTGACCAACAACTTTCAAATCTTTTCTGGACGTCATACCATAACCATTGGTACCAACAATGAATTCGGCTCGGTTAGGAACGTGTTCTTCCGACAGAATTTCGGGGATTATCGATTTAGCAGTTTAAACGATTTCCTTACTGGCGAATTGGCGAACAGATATCGCCATGGATATTCCTTAATTGGTGGATCTGGTGATGAGTCTGATGGCGCAGCAGAATTTGATATTTTCCAATTTGGTCTTTATGTTCAGGATGAGTTTGATATTACTGATAATTTCAAATTTACGATAGGTGCAAGGATTGATATTCCATACTGGGAAGATGGAAGGGAAAATGAGGAATTTAATACAAATACGATCCCACTGCTAGAAGCAGCCGGTAAAGATTTGCAAGGTGCCCGTGTAGGGGAAAGCATTGATGCCAATGTACACTTTTCACCCAGGGTTGGATTTAATTGGGATGTTACTGGTGATAAGTCTACCCAGATTCGTGGAGGACTGGGGATTTTCACCTCGCGAGTTCCTTTGGTATGGCCGGGAGCCCAATACAACAACAACGGTATCTCAACCGGGTTTACTGAATTGTTTGGAGACGATGTACCCGCTTTCAATCCTGATGCCAACACCCAATTGCAGGACCCTCCACAGGGATCTGGTGCTGTTGGCGGCCAAGTTGATTTGTTCGCAAAGGATTTTAAACTTCCGCAGGTCTTCAAAATGAACATTGCCGTAGATCAGCGTTTGCCATGGGATATGATTTTCTCAGCTGATTTTATTTGGAATGATAATTTGAACGCCGTGTTTTATGAAAACCTGAACCTTCCAGGGCCAGAATTCGTAACTACCGGTGCAGGGTCCAGGCCAAATTATGGTTTTGGCAGAATAGACCCGACGTATCCCGCTATTTATTTGGCCTCAAATACAAGTGAAGGAAGCTCCTATAATATTACAGGGACCTTGACCAAAAATTTCTTCAGTCCCAAGTGGGATGCTACGGCTTCGGTATCCTATACCTACGGTGAGGCTGATGGTATATTTGATGGTACCTCTTCACAGAACAGTTCACAATGGCGGTTTTTGGAAACCGTCAATGGATCGAACAGGCCTGATGTAACAACATCCGATTTCTCACCAGGACATCGAATCATTGCAAACTCGACATTCACTTACAAGTGGTCTGAAACTGTTAGGACACGTTTGGGTCTTTTCTATGAGGGAGCGGAAGGCACACCATTTAGTTACGTTTACACAGGTAGTGGTCTTTTGGAGGATACTGGAAGTTTCTCGGCTTTGATTTATGTTCCCAGAAACGAGACTGAGGCCCAACTCATTGATACGGATGATTTATCCGCTACACAACAGTGGGAAGCTTTGAATGCGGTAATTGAAGGTGATGAGTATCTAAGAACAAGACGTGGACAGTTTGCAGAACGTAACGCGAGCCGCACTGATTGGACACATATCATCGACCTGAAGTTTGCCCAGGAGGTTGGGATTAATTTTGGTGGAAATATACATCGATTCGAATTAACGGCAGATATTTTCAATTTCACCAATTTGTTGAACAAAGAATGGGGTGTAAGAACGTTTACCAATTTCAATCAGGTCCAGCTCCTAAACTTCGAAGGGTTTGCAGCTGATGGTACAACACCGCAATTTACTTTTGATCCGGGCGTAGAAGAAACCACCAATGTCATTGATGATGCTGGATTGGTATCATCAAGATGGCAAATGCAATTGGGAATCAGATACAGCTTTAACTAATACCGAATAGTTTTTAGTTCAATTAAGTTGGAAATCCCCGCCAAACAGCGGGGATTTTTTATGAAAAATCCCTATTTTCAAAAGAAATAAGATGGTATGCAGTTATTGACCAACTTACACTCCTATTTGGCATACACGGTTTTTGCCATATTGGTTTTTGCCGTAATAAACGCTCTTTTAGGTTGGTATGGAAACAAGGAGTTTCGTTTTGAAAAAGACTTACGCATTAGTCTATTTGCCTTGATCTTGAGTCATATTCAACTTTTGATCGGACTGATTGTATATTTCACTTCTGCAAGTGGAATGAACGCTATTGCTGTTGTTGGCATGAAAAACCTCAATGCTACAGCTCGACTTTTGGCGTTGGAGCACCCGCTTATCAATATTATTGCCGTTGCCCTAATTACCATTGGCTGGTCAAGACATAAAAAGAAAAGGGAGGATACCGCAAAATTTAAGAGCATCGCTATTTTCTACGGATTGGGACTTTTATTGATACTGAGTAGGGTTCCATGGGGGCAATGGTTTAATTGAGTGCCTTTGCGAATGTAGATTGGACCAAAACCTTAGCTTAGTCAAGCACTTCTTTGATTAAATGGAAATACACGGGAAAATGATCGGAATAGCCCCCTTGGTATGTAGTGCCCACATAGGTCCTAAAGGGATAGCCTTTATATTTTCCTTCCTTTGTTTTTAAAAAATCCGGAGCAAAAATTCCCGCCTTCCAAAATGAATATTCCTCTTTTTCCGTATGGACCAGGTTAGTGGTGAGCAAGAACTGATCAAATAAATTCCATTTGTCGCGATAGGCAAGGGTCCCAAGCCCTTTTTTGTACTTCCTTTCCATAGGATTAAATAAACCCAAACTGTCCAATTGGTGCTTTTTACCCCTTGTCATCAATACCGTTTTTAAGCTGCGATCTTTAGGATCATCATTCAAATCGCCCATTGCTACTATTTTGGCCCCTGAATCCAAGTAACGCAGGGAATCCATTATCCGCTTGTTCAATTGGGCAGCCTTAATTCTGTTGGGACGGCTTCTCAACTCCCCCCCACTGCGGGAAGGCCAATGATTCACAATAAAATTGATTTCTTCCCCATCCAATACACCACTAACGACCAGTTGATCTCTGGTGTAATCCCTATTCCCTTCATCATCAAATAACAACAACCGCCTACTTTCGAACGAGATAGGCAAAAAAATAGCCTTTTTAAAGAGTAGAGCAACATCAATGCCACGCTCATCGGGAGAATCAGCATGGATGATACCATAATTTCTTCCAATTAAGGTGGGGTGACCAACCAAATCCTGCACTACCCTTATATTCTCAACCTCGCAAAGCCCAATAATGTCCGGTGAGGTTTTTGTGGTTTCCAAGCCAATTTGGGAAAGTACTTTACTTATATTTTCAATCTTACTTCGATATCGTTCCCTTGTCCATCGATATGCTCCACTAGGGGTTCGCTCGTCATCAAAAATCAACGAATCGTTAAGGGTATCAAATAGGTTTTCTACATTATAAAAGGCCACCGTTCGTATGCTATAGACCTTCTGACCCGAAGTGTGGGCTATCGGATAACATACTGCGAAAAAAATCAAAACGAACTGCTTCAACTCCGTTTTATTTAAAGTAAAAATAGAATATTTTCTACCAATTCTATTTTTTATAGTAAATTAACCGTAACACGGATTCACTCATGCGTTTTTTAACATTCCTTTTAGCGACTTCCTGCTTTACATGGTCCCAGGAAAGTCTTCTGGTATCTGGTAGGATGGTTGATGAAAATCAGTCACCCCTTGCCAATGTTGTCATTTTTCTTGAAGGGACTAAAATCCATTATTATTCGACCACAGATGGCCTATTTTCCTTTGAAACATCCCTCAAAGGAGATTACATTCTAAATCTTTCATTGAAGGATTACCTTCCAAAAAGAATACCTCTTGTTTTACATTCAGATCATCTAGATTTGGGCGATTTACGGTTACAATTGGATATAACCTTCGAAAAAAGTGATAATCTTATCACCTTAACCGAAAACGACCTATTTGATGATGAGGGAGAGATTTCCAATTCAACAGGATTATTGCAGGCCACTCGTGATATTTTTTTAACCAAGGCGGCCTTTGATTTTGGACAAGCCTTTTTTAGGGTAAGGGGTTACGATTCAAGGGAAGGGCAAGTACTGATTAACGGATTGGTTATGAATAAGTTTTTTGATGGAAGACCCCAATGGAACAACTGGGGCGGTCTCAACGATGTGGTGAGAAACCAAGAGTTTACAAACGGATTGGAAGCCATAAATTTTACTTTTGGCGGAATTTTGGGCAATACCAATATTGACATGAGACCTTCTGGGTTAAGGCCCGGAACCCGTCTATCCAGCTCTTTTTCCAATAGGACCTATTCGGGCCGGTTAATGGCGACACATACTTCTGACGTAAACAAAAAGGGACTCAGTTATTCCTTATCAGCTTCCCGCCGTTGGGCGAGTCAAGGATTTATTGATGGCACACTGTACGATGCTTATTCATTTTTTGGTGCAATCGAATACCAGTTCAATCCAAAAAATAGCTTAGTACTGACCACCATTTTGGCAAAAAACAGGAGAGGGCGTTCTTCAGCCATTACAGAGGAAGTTTTTGAGCTTACCTCCAACAAATACAATCCGTACTGGGGTGAACAAGGTGGTAAAATTCGAAATTCAAGGGAACGCAACATTTTTGAGCCCATAGTGATGCTCCACCACTACCATAAATCCAATACCTTTCAATTTATAACGGGAATAGCTTACCAAACCGGAACCCGTTCCCGAAGCCGATTGGGATATTTCAATGCCCCAAATCCGGACCCTACCTATTTTAGGTATCTGCCCAGTTTTTACATCAACAACCCTATTGGCGCCGATTTTACCAATGCCGCCCTCGCAAGAATAGGTTTTTTAAACAATCCCCAAATCAATTGGTCTCAATTGCACACTGCCAATACCAATCCAGAAAATCTGGGCAAAGCGGCCTATGTTCTGTATGATGATACCACGGATGATACACAAATAGCCTTGGTCAGTAATGCGTCATTCACTCTCAGCAACTCCATAAAGTTGGATTTTGGGGCACGGTTTCGCTCCTTAAACTCAAAAAATTATGCCGAAATCATTGACCTATTGGGAGCGGAATTTCATGAAGATATCGATCCCTTTTCCAATACTAGAAATGATATCAAGGGTAATGTGGAAAAAGGGGAAGGAGATATTTTTAATTATTATTATACTTTAAAGGCCTCGGAATGGAATGCTTTTGCCCAAATAAACATGCGCAAAGGCCCATGGACAGTATTCCTGGCAGGTAACCTCTCCGGAATAACCTATCAAAGGGATGGGTTCTATCAAAACGAGCGCTTTTTGGACAATTCGGATGGCTTAAGTAAACAGCTTTCATTTTCAAATTTTGGAATAAAGGCAGGCCTTTCCCATCAAATTACAGGTAGGCATTGGTTACAGGCAAATGCAGGTTGTATTCAACGCCCGCCTACGCTTCAAAATACATTTATAAATCCAAGGGAGAACAATGGGGTTGTACCCAATATCCATTCAGAAACCGTCAATACATTGGACTTCAATTATTTTATTCGGTTGCCTGATTTGACTGGAAGACTGACAGGTTTTTATACCCGATTCCAAAATAGCACGGACATTAATTTTTTCTTTGTTGATGCGGGTGTGGGTTCCGATTTCGTACAAGAAGTTATTACAGATTTGGATAGATTGCACATGGGTTTGGAACTAGGTCTTGAATACCAAGTCTCCCCTCAAGTAAAGCTATCCCTAGTAGCCAATTTGGGAAAATATGTGTATGCCAGTAATCCCAGTGTTACCATCAATTTTGATACTGCTGGTGCGGAAGAGGATTTTATCAATCCGGAAGGGTTCGAGGATTTGGGTATTGCTGACATAAAAGATCTACGATTGTCCCAAGGACCTCAGACCGCATTTGCCCTGGGAATGGAGTACCGAGACCCGAAGTACTGGTGGATTGGGACAACTGCGAACTACTTAGCCGATAATTATGCCAATATCTCTGTGATTACACGAACACCGAGTTTCCTTTTAAATCCAGAAACCGGACTACCCTTCCCCGACGCAACGCCAGAAAACATTGGCCGGTTGCTGCAACAACAATCCTTGGATGATTTTTACTTACTGAATTTTGTGGGCGGGAAATCATGGTTGGTCCATGGTAAATACATCAGCGTTTTTGCGAGCGTCAACAATATTTTTGACACGGCATTTAGGACTGGGGGCTATGAGCAAAGTCGTAACGGAAACTTTGGTCAGTTACAGCAAGACAATCTTAGAAACGACCCTTCTTTTGCTCCAAAATACTGGTACGGATTTGGAAGAACCTTCTTTCTAAACTTGGCAATAAGTTTTTAATGTATGGGGCTACTCAACAATAAACTTGCCTTGCATGACCCCATAATGCCCAGGGAAACTACAGAGAAAATCATAGGTGCCGGGCGCGGGCGCATCAAAGGTTATCGAGGTAGACTCCCCACCGCCAATCAATGAGGTATGGACAATGGTTTCATCACCTTCTGGAATATACTCCGTATCCCGAGCAATCGCCGCCTTGGCCGCAAAAGTTCCCATATCGGTTCCTGTTTTGAGCAATACAAAATTATGGCCCATCACCATTTTGTCCATTTTACCGGTATGCCTAAGGGTCAAGGTAACGGGTTTTCCGGCTTTTACCTTTAATTCCGTTTTATCAAATTGCATCAAGTCATTTGATGAGAGGGCAATGCTGTTTTCGTCGGCCTCAACCTTTTCAACTGCCTTTTTCCGTTCTACTTGAAAACCCTCTTTTTCCTTTTCAGCTTTCTTCTCCCCGCATCCAATGATCATTGCACCCACCATTAAAGTAAGAATTCCAGCTCGTGTCATAACAAATGTGTTTACGTAATTTATAATGAAGATAAATTATTTTATCCGGTTTTTCCACTTGGTATTAGTCGTATTTTTAAGTTCCGTCGAAATCATCACCAGAACAATGCAAAGAGTATTTATTCTAGCTGTCTTAGGAGGTCTAACAGTATGCTGTGGAGGTAAAATACAGGAAAGGGAAAATGGTTTTGAAGTAAGTCGTTCCAAAAGAGAGGACAAAAAGGAGGTAACCACGGTTGAGGTTCCCGTAGATTTGGCCAATATTGGTATTGGTCCCATTAAAGAAATGACCTTTCCAGATGAAATTGATGAGGAAATGGTCTTTCGTGGTGAAGAAAAATTCAATACGATTTGTGTGAGTTGCCATATGATCGATCAGCGCATGATAGGGCCGCCAATGAAAGGGATATTTGAACGTCGCAACCCTGCTTGGGTAATGAACATCCTTCTTGATCCCGATGCCATGCTCCGCGATGACCCAATAACCAAAGCCCTTTTAAAAGAATACAATAATGCCATTATGCCCAACCAAAACCTATCCGTTGAGGAGGCCCGAGATATTTTAGAATACCTTAGGGCCTTATAATTTTATTTTTTTCCCTTTGAAGAACCCTATTCATTACTTTTATAAATAGGTAACCCTTATTGAAATGGACATCAACGAAAATAAAAAGAATGCCATCGCTTTTTATAGAACGGCGTATTTGGGAAATCCAAGAAAGGCGGTGGAACGGTACATAGGTAAGGAATATATTCAGCACAATCCTGATGTTGCTGATGGCCCTGACGGATTTATTTCTTACTTTGAACGTATGCAAAAGGAATATCCGGACAAGTCCATAGCGTTTGTACGCTGCATTGCCGAAGGTGATTTGGTAGCCCTACATACCCATCAAGTCTGGCCTGGGGGCGATGAATATGTTACCATGGATTTTCTCCGCTTTGATGAACACGGTAAAATCTGTGAACATTGGGATGCCATACAACAAGTCCCTAAAGAATCTGCCAATTCAAATACAATGTACTGATGAAACAAACACTCTTTTTTATCGCTGCCCTAATGAGTTTTGGCACTGCCGCCCAAAGCCTTATCGGAGCATGGGAATTAACTACCGAAAAAAATGAGGCCACTTATCAGAATATACTTATTTTTTCCGATAGCCATTGGGCTGCTGCCAGTTTTGATGCCAATACCGGAGCTTTCTCGCGCAGCAAAGGAGGCATATGGGACTTAAAGGGAAATGAACTTCAGGAAACCATAGAATTTAATACGGAGAATGCCAATCAAGTAGGTGAAACCATACAATTTGAAATCGTTATAAGTGAAAATGAATTTCACGCAAAAGACGGCAAAAATATCTGGAAGCGCATCGATATAGGTACTCCAGGTGATTTGGCGGGCGCTTGGTTGATTTCAGGGCGAATGCGTGATGGGGAATTGCAAAAACGTGATACCAATCGCCCCAGAAAGACGATGAAAATTCTATCAGGTACCCGATTTCAATGGATTGCCTACAATACCGAAACCAAGGAATTTATGGGAACGGGAGGCGGCACCTATACCACTGTTGATGGCAAGTACACTGAAAATATTGAATTCTTCTCTAGGGACAACAATCGCGTAGGTGCAAGCCTTCAATTTGATTATGAACTAAAGGATGGGGATTGGCACCACTCTGGCCTTAGCAGCAAGGGAAATCCCATTTACGAAGTTTGGAGTTTACGATAAACTAAAAGGTATCGGATACGACCTTGTAGGTAGGATCTTCAATTACATTGACCTCAATAATGTCCTTTGCATTTTTTAATAATCGAACACAGTCCTTGCTTAAATGCCGCAGATGTACTTTTTTACCGGCCTTACGGTAGCGTTCCGTTATTTTGTTCAATGCTTCAATGCCCGACATATCAGCTACCCTACTCTCCTTAAAGTCGATGATGATTTCCTCTGGGTCATTTTGCACATCGAACTTTTCTCCAAATAAAGTAGTGGAACCAAAGAACAAGGGTCCGTAGATTTCATAGTGCTTTATCCCAGTTTCATCGATATGTTTCCGGGCTCGAATACGTTTCGCATTTTCCCAGGAATAGGCCAAGGCTGAAATAATGACCCCCAAGAGTACTGCGACGGCCAAATTGTGGGTGATGGCCGTGATTAGGGTCACCAAAACCATAACAATAACATCTGAATTGGGCATTTTCCGGAAGGTCTTGAAACTCGCCCATTCAAAGGTTCCCAAAGCCACCATAAACATCAACCCCACCAAAGCGGCCATGGGCAGACGTTCGATCAAACTACTCCCGAACATGATAAACATCAGTAACATTACGGCAGCGGTAATTCCAGAAAGACGGGCCCTTGCCCCTGAGGACGTATTGATCAGACTTTGCCCAATCATGGCACAACCCCCCATTCCTGACAAAAATCCGGATAGTATATTCGCCGTACCTTGTGCCACACATTCTTTGTTTCCCCTACCCCTGGTTTCCGTAATTTCATCGATAATATTTAAGGTCAACAAACTCTCTATAAGTCCCACACCGGCCACAATACCCGCATAGGGAATAACAATCATAAATGTCTGCCAGGTAAAGGGCAGTTGAGGGATGGACAATGGAGGAAACCCCCCTTGGATACTCTCTCCTTCCGGCATAATATCGGCAACGGTCAACGTATCAATCCCCAGTCCCAATACAATTGCTGAAACCACCACAATGGCCAATAGTGAAGAGGGAATGGCTTTGGTCAATTTTGGGAAGCCCCAAATAATGAGCATGGTCAAGAGCGTAAGACCTAACATACTATACAGGGCGGCTCCCGAAAGTAATGCTCCAGAGGTTTTATCATAAAAATTAGGGAATTGGGCCATAAAAATGATAATGGCAAGTCCGTTGACAAAACCAAACATTACAGGATGTGGTACCAATCGAATAAACTTCCCCAAGCGTAATACCCCAGCAAGAATTTGCAATGCCCCAGCAATGATTACCGTCGCAAAAACATAATTCAAAATGGTGGTAGGTGCAATTCCTGGAAAGGTGTTCTTTAACTCTAAAATCAACCCCACAAAAACAACGGCAACGGCACCGGTAGCTCCCGAAATCATTCCCGGCCGACCCCCCAAAATGGACGTTACAAGAGCCAGAACAAAGGCTGCGTATAATCCTGTCAGGGGTGAAAATCCAGGAATAAGTGCAAAAGCAATGGCCTCAGGGACCAAGGCCAATGCTACCGTTAATCCAGAGAGGATTTCAGTTTTATAATCTACTTTTTGCTTAAAATCGAATAGGTTCAGATATTTCCGCATGGTTTCTGTTTTGAAGCCGGCAAAAATACCACTATTCAGTTAGTGTGCTACCTATTCCTCAATTTTTGTGGATTCTGCAGGTTCACCAACCCTTTAATCCCAATAACTTTTCTCCAAGCGGGCTTAATTTAGCAGTATCATATTTGGTCTGTTCCCAGTTTCTTGGATCTCCCGGAAAGGCATATCCTTCAGGAGCAACTCGGTTCTTCCAGGAATGTATGCGCCAATCCCTCATTTCTTGGTTGTTCTCTTCCGCCGGTATCATGGAAATGTATTGGGCAATTCGCACTTTATCACCCGATTTGTTGGGGCGAATTCCATGGGGTTGGGTACTGTTAAAAATCAATAAGTCCCCTGCCTCCATTTTCACCTTTACTATCCGGTCTTCCAACCCGGTAACATCTGGCTGAAAATGATCGCGGTCCTCAGGTTGCGTTAGTTTCCAAGTATCATAGTTTCGATACAACCAGGGGATACATTGAAATCCTCCCATATGCTCATCGGTTTGATCGGCCAACGCCAGTACCCCCTGTACGTTTTGCGGTCTGGTTTCCGGGTCATAATCCCAATGAATAAATCCTTTTTTGTTCTCTCCGGGTCGTTGAGGAAAATTCAAGTTGGCCCTGTCTATGGTCACCCATAATTTCTCGGTCCCCCAAATATCCACAAAGGCATCATAGACCCGTTGCGTCTGGCGATTATTCCATAAGTGCTGGTTATTGTAAACCTCAACCATTCCCGTTCCGGTCAATTCTTTCATTTTCATTTCGGCCCTTGCCGGGGCGTACCATGTTGCTGGATTATTGGGGTCTTTTTCATCAAACTCCCATAAGAAATCCGCAGTCGCTTGGGCCTGTTCCCTTGGAATGGCATTTTTGATAACGATATAGCCATTATGTATCCAGAATTTCCAATCTTCTTCTGATAATACACGTAACGGTTGGCCATTACTTCTATCATTCAATTTTTGCTTACTACTGGTAGCCGTTGAAGGATTTCCAGGAATTTCTTCATGCGCTTTATTTGCCATTTCTAGGCTAACATCTTGCTTCATACCATTTTGTTTTAAAATTATAGGTCAAAACTATTCCTGTACTCTCTTTCATTCAAGCAGTATTTTGACCAATATTTTCATTATTTTGACTATTTATGGTATAAACAATAGTTATTTTGCTATTTTAATTCAAATGAAAGTTCAATTAGAAAATATTCGTCCCAACGAAAAATGCTCCATTAGGTTATTGCATGACCCCAAGTTGAGCGATCTTTTCTTTTGGCATTTTCATCCTGAATATGAACTGGTTTATATAGAAGGAGCAAGTGGCACCCGACATGTAGGGGAACATATTTCTACTTTTTTGGAAAGTGATTTGGTGTTGATCGGTTCCTATGTACCGCATTTAAATTTTGACTATGGCGTTAAGACCACCTACTTGAAAGAAGTACTACATTTTAATGTTGACTTCTGTTCCACAGTTTTAAAGGAAATACCAGAAATCCCGCAGGTACCCAATTTATTGGAAAGGGCGCAGCATGGGATAGCATTCTGGGGCGATACCAAGATTGAGATTGGAAAAAGGATGAAACGGTTATATAAAATGACCCAGTTCGAACAACTTCTCGAGGTTTTCCAAATCCTCAAACTATTATCCGAGAGTGAGGAATACAGCTTGCTTCATGAAAAGCCAGTGCTTTCAGATAAGTTGAAAAGCAAAC